>JBFLZW010000042.1 GCA_040755755.1 bacterium
CCATAAAGTATCTCGACCTTATCTCAATCTTGGCTTATGGTATAAATTTACCAAACATATCGTAGCTATAGCAAATTTTCATCTTCGGGGGCGGCCAAATCCTAACCCTGGCCATGAATGTTTAGTTTATCTACCATACAGATAGGTAAGAATAATTCTGTGCTCTTGCCCTTAACCTATAATTCTATTCCTTAGCTAACTTTATTTTTACCTCAACCTTTGGCTATTTTATTGTTTAGATCAGGTGTAAAAATATTTTTCAAGATTACAATATCTCCTGCTATTCTTGTATCCAATCTGTTTCGGGGTTTTCATTTCGTAACTCCTTATCTGATAAGGGTTATTTTCTAAACTGCGAAATGAAAACCCTGATTTATCACAAAAATCCCTTCAATCAAAGCAAAATAATCCGAAAAATTTCTTGAGAATGTTTTTCTATCTCCTCAATATTGCTATGTTTTTACCCCTATTTTTCCTCACTCTGAATTGCTGTCCGAATGGCAGGTAATTTAAACTGCAAGGCCATTGTGCCTGCGCCAAGTATCAGTGCTTATACCGGCTGTGATCCAGCTCCAGCCCGCCCAGCCCCATATCCCTCATGGCCAGGTCAAGGTCTGACAGGATGCGCATGGTCATGTTTTCGATTGTGCTCACTGTTTCTTCATTGTGAGGCAGGTAACTGATTCTTTCAAACTCCGCTTTTATGCTTTCCAATTCATCCAGAAAATCCTGATGGTGGATAATTTCCGCCCATATCTGGCAGCCGTAGAGGAAAAGCTCAAGAGCGCTCTGAATTCTTTCGTTCAGGTGGTCCATATTCATCAGTCTCCCTTTTCAGAATGAGATGCTGCTGTGGCCGCTTCCAATTGAAATCTGCTCGATCTTCCCGCGTGTATAATCTGCACGATATCTCCTGCCCGCTACCTTATAACTTTCCTCCTTACGATAAAGATATCGGTTTATGCCTTTCTCAGAGCCGGAAACCTGAAGGGGAAAAGTGCCTGACGAAATGAGAAAATGTTTGTCAGACAGGCCGGGTTTTAGTATGATATGAGCACAAAGAGCAGCTTTGTCCGTAAGATAGATACATGATGAGAGGAGTAAAAGAAACCAGAGGAATATGATGAAAACGATTATTCACTTCCTGTTCGAAGCAGGAATGCTCAAAAAAACCCCCAGGACCGGCTATCAGTTTCTCGGCTCAGGGGAAGAGTCCGTGGCCGAGCACACTTTCCGGGTAACCTGCATAGGGTATGTGCTGGCCAGGCTGGCTCAACAGCCGGTCGATGAGATGCGCCTGCTCAAGATGTGCCTTTTCCACGATCTTCCCGAAGCCCGGACCGGAGATCATAACTACGTCAATAAAAAGTATGTGTCCATTGACGAGGAAAAGGCCATTCGTGACATGACCGACCCGCTCCCCTTCGGGGATGAGATGGCTGACCTGATCCGGGAATTTAACGGCCAGGAAACCCTGGAGGCAAAGTATGCCTCCGATGCGGACCAGCTCGATTTTCTGCTTCAGCTCAAGGAATCGGGCGATCTGGGAAACAGGTATGCCGAAGACTGGATCCGGGCGGTTTTCAAGCGGCTGCAAACCGAGGAGGCCAAAGGCCTGGCCAAGGAGATCGTGGTAACCGATTCAAATGCCTGGTGGTTCCAGGACAAGGAAGATCCCTGGTGGGTCAGAGGAGGGAAATAGCTGCTGTGACCTTTTCGAATCTGAAAGAATTTATCGCTGATCTTGAACACCGGGGTGAACTTATCCGGATCAGGGAAGAGGTAAGCGCGGATCTTGAGATTACCGAGATCACCGACCGGGTGTCCAAACGCTCTGGCCCGGCACTGCTCTTTGAGCGGGTCACCGGGCATACGGTGCCGGTACTCATGAACGCTTTTGGCTCCATGAGCCGGGTGGCCAGGGCACTTGGCCTGAAAGGTGAGGAAGAGTTCGGGCAGGTGTTCAGGGAACTGACGGATATCCAGGTGCCCGCAGGCTGGCTGGACAGATTGAGGCTTTTGCCCAAACTGAAGCGGTTTCTTTCCATCGCCCCGAAAATCGTCAAAAATCCTGCCTGCCAGCAGGTCATCTACCGGCAGGAGGAAGCATCGCTTGCCCGCCTGCCGGTTTTGCTGTGCTGGCCCGCAGATGGAGGCCGGTTCATCACCCTGCCCACGGTTTTTACCCGGCATCCGGTCACCGGCAAGCGAAATGTGGGCATGTACCGGATGCACGTTTACGACGAGCGCACCACCGGCATGCACTGGCACACCCATAAGGGAGGGGCGGAGCACTACCGACAGGCAGAAAGCTTGAACCGGCGGCTTGAAGTGGCGGTGGCCATCGGTCCGGACCCGGCAGTCACCTATGCGGCTACGGCCCCGGTTCCTCCCGATATCGATGAAATCCAGTTTGCCTCTTTCCTGCAAAATGCACCCGTTGAAATGGCCAGGTGCCTGACGATCGATCAGGAGGTTCCGGCCAATGCCCAGTTCGTTCTGGAAGGATACGTGGATCCGGGGGAGCGGCGCATTGAAGGCCCCTTTGGCGATCACACCGGCTACTACTCACCGGCGGATTCCTATCCGGTCTTCCATGTGACCTGCCTCACCCATCAGAAAGACCCGGTCTATCCGGCTACCATCGTGGGCAAGCCTCCGATGGAAGACTGCTTTCTGGCCAAGGCCACCGAGCGGATATTTTTGCCCCTGATTCAGGCACAGCTCCCGGAGGTCGTTGAGTTTAACCTGCCCATCGAGGGAGTGTTTCACAACCTGGCCCTGGTTTCCATCCGCAAGACCTATCCGGGGCAGGCCAAAAAAGTGATGTCCGCTCTCTGGGGAATGGGCCAGATGATGTTCACCAAAATCATTATCGTGTTTGAAAGCGATGTGGATGTTCATAACCTTTCCGATGTGCTCTGGAGGCTCGGTAACGATATCGATCCCCGGCGGGATGTGGTCTTTTTCGAGGGGCCGGTGGATGCCCTGGATCATGCCGCCTCAAACCCGCATCTTGGGTCCAAAATGGGCATCGATGCCACCCGCAAAATGCCGGAAGAAGGATACTCCCGCACCTGGCCCGATGTGATCCGGATGGATCCCAAGGTTGTGGAGAAAATAAACCAGTTGTGGCCAATGCTGGGAATTGATTAATCTTCAAGGAAAAAACAAATCAATGGCAACTAAAGACCAAGTACACGACATGTTTCAGACGATTTCGCCCACCTACGACCTTTTAAATTCCCTTCTGAGCTTTAATATCGACAAGTACTGGAGAAAAAAAACCATAGCCGCTCTCAGAGCCCAGTGTCAGCGGCAGGAAAAGCAGGTCATTCTGGATCTGTGCAGCGGCACGCTCGATCTGGCTCTTCAGCTCCTGAAGGAGAGCGGGCCGAAGACCAAAGTGCTCGCTCTGGATTTCAGCTCAAAGATGCTCACCGAAGGAAAGAAAAAGATCCCGCCGGAATATCGGGACAGGATCAGCCTGGTCTGTGCCGATATCGAGCATCTGCCGCTGCGGGATACTGCGGCGGAAGGTGCGGTCATGGGCTTTGGCCTGCGAAACCTGATTGACCGCCGCCAGGGCCTGCGGGAAATCAACCGGGTGCTGAAGCCTTCGGCCAGACTGGCCATTCTGGAATTCTCTCATCCCAGGTCCAGATTTTTCCGGGCCATCTATTATTTTTACTCCCTGCATGTCCTGCCGCTCATTGGCGGGCTGATTTCCGGCAATATCCATGCCTACCGCTACCTGCCCGACTCGGTGCTGAAATTCTATACCCCGGCACAGCTCCAGGAGATCATGCAGGAAGTCGGCTACCGGAAGGTCCGGTTTTCCCTTTTGACCGCCGGTATTGTAGCCCTTCACGTAGGAGAAAAGGACTATGCCCGCTGACCACCCTGCCCCTGTGCCCGCTCCACATCCTGCCGAGCGCATCGTTCTGGCCATGACCGGCGCAAGCGGCATGGTGTATGCCCAAAGGCTTCTGACCCGGCTGCTGGCGTCGGGAGTCGATGTCCATCTGATTATTTCCCGGCAGGGGGCTGCGGTCGCACACGAGGAGCTTGGCCTTGGGCCGGAGTATTTTCGGCAGCTTCCGGTGACCTGCCCGGTCACCTGCCATGATTATCAGGATTTTTCCTCCCCTCTGGCCAGCGGCTCGTTCCACACTCAAGGCATGGTAATTATCCCCTGCTCCATGAACAGCCTGGCAGCCATAGCCCGGGGGCTTTCGATCGATCTCATCCACCGGGCCGCTTCCGTTCACCTCAAGGAGCGGCGAAAGCTCATTGTGGTCCCCCGGGAAAGCCCGGTGAGCAGTGTTCATCTTGAGAATATGCTGATCCTCTCCCGCGAAGGGGCGGTCATTATGCCTGCCATGCCAGCCTTTTACCATCACCCGCAAAACCTCGATGACCTGGTGGAGCATTTCGTCAGCAGAATTCTGGACCAGATCGGCCAGGTATCCCCCCGTGTCGAAGCCTGCGCCAGGGAAAGGAGGAAGGAATATGGCCAGGGTGATTGACCGGACAAAGACTATCCTGGAGATGATCAAGTTCGAGCATACTATCTTTGCCCTCCCCTTTGCCCTCCTGGCCGCTTTTCTGGCTGCCCGCGGGTGGCCAGCACCCCGGCAGATATTCTGGATCCTGGTGGCCATGGTGGGGGCACGCAGCGCTGCCATGAGCTTCAACCGGCTGGTGGATGCTCCCATTGATGCCCAAAATCCCCGCACCCGCGACCGGGCCATCCCTGCGGGGAAAATCAGGCGGGGGGAGGTAATTCTTTTCCTTCTGATCTCCTCGGTTCTCTTCTTTTTTGCTGCCTATAGCCTCAACAGGCTCTGTCTGCTGCTTTCTCCTCTGATATTAGCCATTTTGCTCCTGTATTCGTACACCAAGCGGTTCACCGCCGGTGCCCATCTGGTCCTGGGGCTCTGCCTTGGGCTGTCTCCTCTGGGAGGCTGGATAGCTGTGGCCGGTCGGGCCGACTGGCTGCCGGTAGTGCTTGGGGCCGGCGTGCTGCTGTGGGTAAGCGGGTTTGATATCATTTACGCCTGCCTGGATCATGACTTTGACCGGAAGGCAAAGCTTCACTCCATTCCCTGCACATTCGGCATCCGCGCAGGATTATGGATTTCCATACTCTTTCACCTCGGTGCGGCTGTCTGCTTCCTGGTGCTTTTTCGGATGGCCGGATTAGGTCCTGCCTATTTGACCGGCTATGCGATAACGGTCTTTTTTCTCTTCTACCAGCACTGGATCGTCCGCCCCGATGACCTGTCCAGAGCCAATTTCTCCTTTTTTATCGCCAATGGGATAATCAGTATGGTGCTCTGTGGTTCGGCAATTATCGATATTCTGATTATGGGAAAATAAAGCAACCGCGCCCTGCGGTAAAGTTGCCCTTCGGCCAAAAGTTCAACCCTCTCCCTTCCGAAGAGATAGAAAAGGACTACTGAACCATAATAAAGGAGATATCATGTTTTGGGAAGGGCCAGAGAACAGGAAATCTACCCGTATTCGCTCTAAGATCTTTGTCCGCTATCATCGAGTAATCGACAGTCCGATGCCCCCCGAATTCCGGAAATCCTTTACCAGGGATATCAGCACTTGCGGTCTTTCACTGGAAACCGATGAGCTTCTTCCCGTCGGGTCGGAGGTGAAACTGCATTTTACCCTTCCCGGCCTGAACAAAGAGATTACTGCCTGGGGAAGAGTAGCCCACATTGAAGAGCTGGATTTCAATTCCCGATACCGGATCGGCCTTTCCTTCCAAAAACTGGAAGGGGTCGATCAGGAAGAGATCCACAAGCGAATCGAGATGATGGATATCCTGCGACTGCTGCATCTGGCTCATGAAAACAAGGCTTCGGATCTCCATCTGACCTACGGACGCCCCCCGATCCTGCGGGTATTCGGACGGCTTCAGCCCCTGGAGATGGAGGAACTTGGATCAGAAGACCTGCAGACGCTGATTTACAGCATCCTCAGTGAGGAACAGATCCGGCGCTTTGAAAAGTGGAAAGAGCTGGATTTCGCCTTCTCGCCCAATCCTCATGTCCGCTTCCGGGTCAATGTCCACTTTCAGCGGGGGAACGTCGAAGCGGTCTTTCGGACCATCAGGCCCGATATCAGGTCCATCAATGAGCTTGGCCTGCCCGGCGTTGTGGCTGACCTGGCTGAAAAGCGAAAAGGCATCGTTATTATCGCCGGTCCGACCGGATCAGGGAAAACCACCACCCTGGCCGCTATGGTTGACAAGATCAACCGGGAACGGGAAGCGGTGATCATCTGCCTGGAAAACCCGATCGAATGCCTCCACAAGAATGTCAAATCCATCGTCAAGCAAAGGGAAATCGGCACCGATACCATTTCCTTCTCCATGGCCCTTCGCTGCGCCCTGCGTCAGGACCCGGATGTTATCCTGATCGGTGAGCTTCAGGATGCGGAATCAGCCAGTGTGGCTATTACCGCTGCCGAAACCGGCCACCTGGTGTTGACTTCCATGCATGCTCCGGATTGTGTTCAGGTGCTGGACCGGCTGGTGGGCATGTTCCCCTCCCATCAGCGCACGCAAATCTCCATGCAGTTGTCAAACTGCCTGCTGGGAATTGTCGCCCAGGCCCTTTTGCCCCGAAAGCACGGAGATGAACAGGTGGTGGCCACCGAAGCCCTGATTATTACCGAGGCAGCCAGAAGCATTATCCGGGAAAATAACACCGTCCAACTGCGCTCGATCATCGAGACCGGCGGCAGATACAAGATGCATACCATGCAGGATTCTGTCCGCAAGTTGTACAGCCGGGGCATTATCTCGCTGGAAGCAGCCAGAGAATTTTGCAGCGATCTGGATCTCATGCCTGAATATGCTGATGCGGTCGCTTCCCGAAGAGCCTAGTGATAAGAAGGCAGGAGGCAGGAGGCAGGAGACAGGAGACAGGAGACAGGAGTCAGAATAAAGAATGGTCAATGGCCGGAAAAGCACTGGCCACTGATCACTGACCACTGGTTCGCATCACGTCCCAGGGGAGAATTTCCCGCTCATCGCGCGGCCTTGTGGCATAGAATTCCGGATTGAGATTGACGGCCTGGAACGCTTGTTTCCAGTTCCCTCCGTTTGCATGAGCATGGTTGAGGATTTCTCCAACCCTGCGGTCTGCACGGGCCAGCATTCCCTGAATAAAGGCCCACTTGGGTACATCGGTCAGGACCTGGACATTAGGCATGCTCTTCAGGCGGCCAGCCAGAAACTTCAGCTTGGACTGTAAAACCGAAACCGGCTCCATCGCGCAGCGTTCGAACCGGCTGAGCGGCTTGGGTACAAAGCAGTTCACGTTGACGGTAATCCTGCCCGACAAAACTTTCTGGCCGGCGGTTTGCAGCTCAACATGTCTGATTCTTTTGACCAGTGACAGAATGGCTTCCACATCAGCTTCGGTCTCCGAAGGCAGGCCGATCATGAAATAGAGCTTCAGGTTCGGGATGCCGCGGGCAACGATCTTGTGAACCCGGTCAAAGATAAGCTCATCCGGCATGGCCTTGCCAAGATGCCTGCGCAGCCTTTCGCTGCCAGCCTCCGGGGCCAGGGTGATGGTCTTGTGTCCACTGGCCACCAGGCAATCGAGCATTTCCGGCGTGATCGACTCGGCTCTCAGGGAGCTGACCGAAACCTTCCCTCCTTCAGCCATAACCTGAGAGCAGATTTCCAGAATCCGGGGATGGTCCGTGGTTGAGGCACTGACCAGGCCGATGCGGTCGCGGAAAGAGAGCCCGCGCCGGATGGACGGCAGCAGCGCCTCCGGGCTTCGGGTGCGGTACGGCTTATAAAGGTTGGTCATGAGACAGAAGCTGCAACTGCGTCGACACCCCCGGCTGATTTCGACAAGAAACATGTCACCGAATTCGGTATTCGGGGTCACGATGCGCGTTGTGGTTTCATAGGCGTCAAGATCGGGAACGAGTGCCTGGGAAACCCGGGGCAAAGCGCCTTCGGCAGCCGAAATCCCGGCTATGGTGCCATCGTCATGATAATCCACCCGGTAAGACCGGGGGACATAAAATCCCGCCCGGCCAGCCAGAACCTTGAGCAACTCCTCCCGGCAGCTCCTGCTCCCCTTCCAGGACAGATAAAGGTCGATGAATTCGGGGACAATTATCTCTCCCTCGCCGACCACAAAAAAATCGGCAAAGCGGGCCAGCGGCTCGGCATTGAACCCGGCGCAGGCACCGCCGATCATTACCAGAGGGTCCTGCGGTGTTCTCTCGTTCGCCTCCAGGGGAATCCTGGCCATCTCAAGGACTTTCAGGATGTTCAGATAGTCGTTCTCATACGAGACTGAAAAAGCAACGATGTCGAATTCGTGCAGCATGCGCTGAGTCTCCAGCGAAACCAGAGACTCCTGGGGAGGCAAGGGCTTATCCGGAATAAATACCCGCTCACAGACCGTATCTTCCCGGTCGTTGAGCAGGGCGTAAATGGTCTGGAATCCGAGGTTGGACATGCCGACGTGATAGAGGTTCGGATAGACCAGGGCCACCGAGACCTTACCGCCGGGATCTTTGATAATACTGCCCTGCTCCTGAGAAATCAGGGCCTTGGCCTGCTCTTTCTGCCGCCAGGAAACCAAGATGCTTCAACCGCTCCTTTCAGTCAAGTACTGATATTATGCAAAAATATAAGTTTTACTTGGCATGTAACTCCTGATTAATCCTTTCTGCCAGGAATATCTTCAGAAGGGATTGATAGGGGACATCTCTCTTGTTGGCCAGCATCTTGAGTTCTTCAAGCAGATATTCAGGCAGTCTGATGGATATGGTCTTGGTAGAGGGTTTTAATTTTGGGAAAATTGCTCTCTTTGCCTCTGAATAGTCTAAATATTCAGTAAAATCGTGAGTTGACCAAAATTCAAACTCTTCTTCTTCAGTGTTAAACTTTGGTATTTCTTTCGACTTTCGCATATGTCTGGCTCTCTTTCCGGGTCATATCTCTTGCCATGATAACCCTTATCTTGTTATTTCTTATGGTGAATGCTAAGGATAACAACCGATTATTATTGGTTTTACCTGAAACAAAGTAACGGGTTTCCATCTGTGAGTGCTTCTCGTCTTTCCTGATTATCAATGGCTCATTTAAAAATATCTCCTCGCATTCAAAGTGACTGACCCTATGCTTTTCCCAATTCTTTGTTATATTCCATTCATCCCATTCAAACCCTTCAACCTGAAATACTATATCCATCATTTCTTCACCCTTATATTATCCCGTATATGTCAAATATATACATATTGACTGTTCATGTCAATACGGTAAAGATGATATCTTTATATCATAGACTGGGAATCGCCGATATGATAATCTCATGTCCTGGGGGATACAGAAGATAACTATGAGAAAGGGTTGAGAATATGAAACTTCCTATCTATCAGATCGATGCTTTTACCAGCAAAGTTTTTTCCGGCAATCCGGCAGCGGTATGTCCGCTTGAGCAATGGATTGACGACACCCTGATGCAGGCCATTGCGGAGGAGAACAACTTGTCTGAAACAGCCTTCTTTGTTCCGGCAGAAGGAGGATATCACATCCGCTGGTTTACTCCGGTGGCCGAGATCGGCCTGTGCGGTCATGCGACTTTGGCGGCGGCCTTCGTTATTTTCACCTTTTTTGACCTGCCGGGTCAGGGTAATGAAATTGTCTTTTTCTCCCGAAGTGGCGAGCTTAAGGTCACGCAGCAGAGCCAGGGGATGCTGGCGATGGATTTTCCTTCCCTGGTACCCGCACTGTGCAGCGCCATACCGCAGGATTTGCTGGAAGGGCTTGGCAAAGAGCCCCGGGAAGTGCTCTGCACAGAAGACTTTATGGCCGTCTTTCCCTGTGAAAGTGATATCGGGGAACTCAAGCCTGATATGGAAAAGCTCCGCAAACTTGGCCTGCGGGGGGTTATCATAACCGCACAAGGAGACGAGGCTGATTTTGTATCACGGTTTTTTGCCCCCAGATTCGGTATCGATGAAGATGCCGTCACCGGCTCTGCTCATTGCTCACTTATTCCTTTTTGGGCCAGGAGGTTGAATAAGAAAAGTCTGTATGCCCGGCAGTTGTCACGCCGGGGCGGAGAACTGTACTGCATGGACCGGGGAGACAGGGTCATCATATCGGGACGGGCCGTGAAGTATATGGAAGGAACAATTACGATTTGAAAGAGCCGTGGGCATCCATAAACGAAGCACACTCTCTGCTCTGCCCCACACATCTTGCTGCGGGTTTAGATTGCGGGAGGTGTGATTATAGTTTGACTAATCCAATGGATAGAATGTCTTAAGGCTTGCCAGGACATCATGCGCCCGGATATTTCCCGCTATCCCCATTTCCGCTAAAAGGTCTATGGTCTCGGACAGTGTCAATTTCAGCAAGTTCGAGGCGTCTCTGAGAGTAATCTTCCCTTCCCGGTATGATTGAGCAACATAATATTCAAATCCCATCCGGGCCAATTTCCTCAGCGATTGGGTTTTTTCGATTTTCTCTATTTTAGACACATATTCTATCGCCTGGTCGAGGTCTTCCGGTATTCGCATAGATTTGACTTTCATGGCATCTTCTCCATCAGCAATCTTACTGTGCTGTATTCGTCCTCACTGACAAACTCGGCTCATTGCTCTAATGCCCAAAGAGCAATTTTTTTTTCGATTATCTCATCCCGCAGGAGATGATAGATAATAAGACCAGGCAAAACATATGGGACGCTGTTTATCCTCAGCAGGCGTATGAGCTTTGCATCATCAGTTGGCGACCGCATCGTACTTTCCCTTTCGGAAAAAGGGCAATAAGAGCATCGTCTCCCTTTGTGTATCTTGAGGAATTTTTCAACTACCGTGATCATGTCAGCCGTAATGTTTTTTTCCACGATGAATGCATCGGGGCATTCTTTCTCTTTACCAGCATCAACAACCTCCCTTTGAACTACTTCAGGTATAAATATACTCTCCCTCCTCCCGACAAAATCCTTCAATCCGGCTTTTGTCAGTTTGACGAGACAATCGGCATCCATCAAGAGTTTCATAAAGTTATTGTAGCCAACAGCCTTGGCTGTGTCAATGCAAAACCAGTAATAGATTCATACCCCTGAGTGGTTTTTCGGAGTTTGTTCCAATAGGTACCTGCTCATCTCTCCCAGCCAGGGCTCGATTTCGCCGGGTAATTTTTGCGGATTGGGGTCTTCTATTTTGTCAGGAGTGGTTTTTTCAGGACCGGTCTCTTCTGTCTCATCACCAATATTTTCTCTTCCCTCATGGATGTTTTTTATGGATTCCTGGGCATTGGTGACAAGGCGCGGGGTGAGCAGGACGACCAGTTCTTTCCTCTGATTTTGCGTGGATGCCCTGGAGAAAAGGAGGGTTCCCAGGAGGGGAATACGCCCCAGGACAGGCAGGCGCTCTCTCGCTTTTATTTCCGAGCTCCGGATCAGTCCGCCGATAAAAACGGTTTCTCCCGCCTTGACCATGATTGATGTAGTGACCGAGGTGGTTGTCTTTGTCGGCAGCCCGCTGCTGAGAGAACCGTCACTTACTTCCGGATGGATATCCATGAGGATATTGCCGTCTTCCGTAATATGAGGAGTCAACTGGAGTTGTATGCCGATATCCAGGAATTCGACACTTTGCAGGGTGCTGGTTTCTGTCGATGTCGTCAGGTAATAGCCCAGTTTGCCGCCGATGAGAATCTGAGCGGACTTGCCATCCAGAACCATGATGCGCGGTTTGGCAAGGGTTTTTACATCGTCCTTTTTTTCCAGGGCACTCAGTTTGAGGTAAAAATGGGGCCTGGCAATGCCGAAGAGAAACTGTGAAGAGGTATCTCCGGCCTTGGGGGCTGCAGAGCCCCATGAGCCCGGTGAATTGAATCGGCCATCGGTATTTTGCCCCTGAGAAAAAGTACCGCCCCAGTCGATCCCATAGCTCTGATCCTTGCCGAGGTTGATTTCCAGAATCTGGGCTTCGATCAGGGCCTGTTTGGGGGGAACATCCAGCGAGTGAATCAGGTGCTCCACTGCAGGCAGTTCCTTCTCGGTGCTCTCGACCAGAAGCATCCCTTCCTGGGGATAGGCGGTGATTCTGGCCTTTTCAAAAGACCATTGAACCACTTTGGTTATTTCTTTAAGGTCAGCATAATTGATCCGAAAAACCTTGACCGATTTGGGAGGCTCTTCTTTTTTCTGTGCATCTTCCTTTCCCTGTGCATCTTGCTGGCTGCCCTGCTGATTGCTCTGGCCGCTTTTTTCCTGGCTTGCCTGTACGCTCTTATCCGGACTGAGAATGTAAATCGTGCCTTCTTTGGTCCATACCAGTCCCATAATTCTGGCAATGGCAGTCAGGGTATCCTCCAGGCTGGCCCGCTTAAGATTCAGGCTGATGCGGCCGCTCACTTCAGGGGTGTTCACGATATTGACGTTATACTTGATTGCCAGTGCCTTGAGCAGGGTATTGATATCCATGTCTCGAATAGAGAGGGCAGAATCTTCCCCCTCACCTGCCCCTCTCCCCTGGGGAGGGTGGGTCGGAGCGACTGGGGTGATTTCTCCCTCTTCCGCAGCCCTGCCCGACTCAGGCCCCGTGGTGCACAGAATGATCATGGGCAGGATGATCGTGGGCAGTAGAAGACTGAATCCTTTTTTTATACTCCGCACTCCAATGCTCATCGTTCCTCCTGATCGAGGGTCAGGATGATATCCTGTCCATTCCTCGATAGCAGTGCCTGTTTATCCCGTACCTCCCGCAAGTAGTAGCCCATGATGCTCTGGCCGGGCTTCAGGGGCTGATTGTTGATCACTGCCAGGGGTGAGCCGCCGGTCAAGGTGGCCTCAAGCTTAAGGCCGGGAGGATTTTCACGCGATGCGGCCGATTCCGATTCCGGTTTCCTGGGCGGTCCTTCAGCCGCGGCATTAGTGGCTGTCTGCCGGAGGTTGCCGGCTGGCTGAAACCTGAAGATGTCCCGCTCAACGGTAGCCGGCAACTCCTGATTCGCCTTGAGAATTTTTTCCAGGGGGGGGATGTTGAGCTTTTCACTGAGTATCCGGCTGATCTCGCTCATCGGGGAACCGTTCTCCTCCCGCCCGGCACTGGAAGTATTTTGCACCTTCGTTCCCTGAAGCCGCATTCGCCAGGCGGAAATCCTGTTTTTGATCCTGCCGTTCAATATCAGGACCACGAGCAAGACAGCTCCAAGGACAGCGACCTTGATTCCCTGTGATTTTGAAATTCCTGTTTCCATGATGATCCTGTGGCTCTCCTTTATGAAGGTGGCATGGTAATAAGATCGAACTGGACTTCTTCCAGGTACTGGCTATCGCCAGGCTGGGCTTCGCCAGCCCGCATTTCACCCGGACAGCCTTCGGCCTGCTGAGCCTCCATCGCCAGCGCTTCAGCAGGCTGGGGGGCGGCGGGCCGGGCTTCGATTTTCAGGGAACTGGTTCTGATGCCGGGAACGGACTTTTCAAACATGGCCAGAAATCGATAGAAGGAAAGAAAATCGCCGCTGAGCCTGACCAGGAGTGCGCCCTGCTGGTATTGGTCGGTTTCCGATTTCGTCTGGGGATGCACCAGAATGACCGTGAGCCCGGCTTCCTCAGCCATTCTGCTCAGGCTTTGCATCAGGTCCCAGAGGGGATCGGCCTGAAAATAGCGGACCCTTAAGGCATCGATCTCCTGACTGAGTCTGGCTTTTTCCTCATTGAGCAGGTTCAGCTTCGATTTCAGGGCTTCTGCGGAAAGGTCGCTCACCGAAATGGTTCTGATTTCGGAGCGCAGGGCTTTGAGCCTTCTATTAACCGGCCTCTGAAACAGGAGAACATAGCCGATAATAATCACCGTCCCTGCGGCCGCAAAGACAATATCTATCTGGTGCTGGTTCAGTCGCATACAAGGCCTTCCGAGTAGTTACCTCAGTCTCATGTTTGCTCTATCTCACGATAGGTTAATGCTATTTCAAAGCCGACGAGGGAGCGGTCCTTCTCATCCATATCCGATTTAATCAGCCTGATCTGCTGAAAGGATTTATTCTGTTGAAGGTGGAGGAGGAAATTGCTCAGGCTCTGGTAGGAGCGGCTTATGCCCGATAATTTCAGGATATAGTAATTATGGGTTACTCCACCACCCCCGGTGCTTTCTCTATCGATGGCCTTTCCTCTCTCGACCCAGAGCCCGACAAGTCTGGTTTTCGGGTCCATAGCCTCGGCCAGACTCAGCAGAACCGGAGTCAGGCGCTGGTTATGCACCATACCCAGCAGCGATTCCCTTTTCTGCGCGAGATCCCTGACGTTCTCATAGGCCAGGACCAGTCTGCTCTCTCCCTCTTTTATTTCACGGCTGCTGCGGCGAAGCATGTTTGCCCGGCTTTCCAGCCTCCTGAGATAGCCATAAAAAAAGATGCCCAGAAGGCAAAAGCAGATGACCTGGCAGGTGATAAGAATTGACCATTTCCTGATTCTCAGCCGGTTCATCCGCTCTTCGAGGATTTCGGGTGGAATCAGGTTGATTTGGTGAATATCTGCCATCTTAAGCTCCTCCAGGGCATGCCGCCGGCCGGCCGGGCAGACGATTTTTCATGCCGCGCAGGGTGAGCCCCAGCGCAACTTCAAAAAATGCGGGTACTTCAGCTAATTCATTCAGGATCGATACCCCCGGCCAGGTCGAAACCTGAATTCCGGTTCTCTGCTGAACGAAGCGGTCCAGAAATCGGATCCTTGCTCCCTCACCGAGCAGAAGCGCCCGGTCAATCACCCGCTGCTGGACCAGGGAAACACAATAGGAGAGAACTTTCTGGATTTCCTGGCACAGGTCTTCGAGAATCGGGCTGAGTACCTCGGAGATTACCTGGCGAAGCTCCCGGTCATCGAGAAGAAAGGATGCGGCTTTCTCCTGGCTGAAATCCTGCGGATTTCCAGGATCCACTCCATACTGCTGGAGAATTCTGTCAACCTTTTTTCCTGACAGTCCCAGTGCCTTTCCCACCTTTTCCCGAATGGTATTTACTCCCCAGGCCACCTCCCGTACCACCAGGATCTGCTCATCCACGATAACCATGAGCATGGTAAGATTTTCTTCCATCGAGAAGATAAACTGATCTTTCAGGGGTTCTCCCTGCCGGGCCCATTGGATTGTCCGAAACAGTGAGCAGTAGCGAGGCTCGATGACTGAAGCATCGAGGCCCGCCTGTTTGAAAAGATCGAGGCAATTTACGATATCTTCTCTTTTGCTGGCTATCAGGAGGGCGGCTTTTGATGACCTTTGGTCCGATAAGGGAAGATTGAGGTAGTCTATTACGCCCTTCTCAAGGGGAAAGGAAAGGTAGTTATGGGCCTCCCGAAGGATGGCCTGCTCTATTCCTTCTCCTTCCTTGAGCGAAAATCGAATCGGGATCGTAGTAACCATATGACCCGGCAAGGCAGCCATAACATGGTTTCCCTTCAGTTTTCTCCCGGATAAAACCTTTCGCAGGGCATCGAGAAGCCCCATCCCTTCCTTTCCTTTCCCCTTGACTTCAGCCTGAGCCGCCTCATGGATCGAGAGAAGTTCTCCCTGACATTTCAGTTGCAGGAGCCGTACCCTGTCCGGGAGCATATCGAGGCCGATGGCTGAAAAAACCGTTCTTGTGATCATCAGGGCCTCCTTGAATCCAGATAGTAGACGGTCAATTTGGGGCGAAGGGTGGGATTGTCTGAATAACTGCTGCTGCGGAATGTATATTCATTATTTCCTTCCCGGATGTCCGTCTCCAAAATAAAGCCATAATTTTGGGCCGGATACTTCATCCAGTAGCGGGTCAGGCCGGTAGTCCGCCACTTTTGCCAGCCAAGAGCGGTAAAGATTTTACTGTCTTCATAGCCAGGATCAAAGGCACCTCCAGGGGTTGACCATACAAGGTGTGTATTTTTATTTCGCTCCTTCCAGGTTGTTTCATGGGGCACCCAATCCTGGGTAACCCGGTGAATGCGATAGACATCGGGGATAAAACCACCATCCGGCGGGTCATACAGATACATTGAGAAGAAGCTGGATACAATACGGGCATCCGGAGGTATTGAGCGCTTGCTGAAATTAAATCGAACCAGTGTCCGACATCTTTTTCCCCCCGCTGCCTCGCTGTCCAGGAGAAGTTCAGCTTTGTCGTCATATACACTATCCGGGCTCCCCTCTTTAAGGTAAGTATCGGCCTCTTGGGTATCGCTGGTATATGGCGGCTGGATCGTCAGCCAGTAAACAGTTCTTTGGGCAGATGACCTGGTCTCGCTGATTGCGGCCTGGCTGGTGACAAGTATCTTCTGATGAGGAGCATCCTCGCTCAGGGAAACCGTGTAAGTGCCACCACCCAATGGGATGTTCGTCATTTGCGTTCTCCAGTCCGGATCTTTCTGTAATTGCCACAATCCGTGGGCAAGACCTGCTTGGGCAAGATACAACGACTTCAGCTTTTGGGTCCGGTTAAAGGCAATTGTCGTCTGCACGCCCCGGACCTGGGCCAGAAAAAAACAAATAAGCTCCAGAATAAGCACCGTAACCATGACCATGACCAGGGCAAAGCCGGACTTGTTTCTTACAAGATAACTTTTTTTCTTTTTCAATGGGTAATGCCCTTTAAATAGACCATGGTCCTGAGCCGGACATCCTCTCCATCGGGAGTGGATACACCCAGAACCAGACTGAAACCAGACCTGCCGCTGCCTGATTCCGTTCGGCTGACCTCAAAAGCGGTTACCCGCTCAAGAAGAACCACGGGCTGCCCGCCCCCTCCATATCTTTCCACCAGGCTGCTATTGGGATCAAGGTAATAAACCCAGTACTCGACGGGGTCCTCGTTTATCTGGCCATCTTCATCATCATCCCGGTAATCTCCCTCATCAATCGACCCATCACCGTCATCGTCCTTGCCGGCTATGCCTGGATAGCCGTCATCGTTGATATCTGAAGGGGGATCCTCATCGATAAAGCCATCTCCATTATTGTCCACTCCATCCATACAATCCTCATTCACCTGCCACCACCAGAAAAAGTAAAACCCGTCCTCATCATCGTCATTGGCAGTGCTCTCGTCAACGCTGCCGTCGGCATCGTCATCAACGCCCAAAATCCCCGCTGCCCCGTCGGCAGTGATATCCGCACCCTGATCCTCGTCGACCAGCCCATCTCCATCAGTGTCAATCATGGCCGAGAAAGCCAATACCTCCGGAGGATGGTTGGGGTCCGCACCCCGGAAAGGAAGCAGGAGCCGGTTTGAGGCTCTGGCCCGGCTTGTGATGTGATCCAGAGCCCAGCATGCACTGTGTATCGCTTCACTCTGGTGCCGGCTGTAATCCCATGCCTCCAGGGCTGTCATCAGAACGCGGGAAGTTACTCCGGCCAGAATCGAGATAATGCTCATGGCCATGAGCAATTCCAGCAAGGTCAACCCTGAGTTATCCTTTCCCCTGTGCATGGTCCTTAGTATCCAGCCCCTAGAGCATCCTGAACCGCAAGGTCTCCAGCCTTACGTCTCCAACCTGGAGGGAGATATACTTCAAATCCGGATCCGGATTGGAGTCCCCGTCTCCATCGTGGAGAGAGACCGTCACCTGCCAGGTAATACTCACTCCCAGAATCTGGGTACCACTGGCACTGGCCATGAGATCGAAGTCCTGGGCCAGAATCTCCTCCATCTTGGCCTGAGCAAGGCAGCAATTCTGAGCTGCCGACTTGCCATCGAAACCGATTTTCAGGCTCCCGGAAAGGTTCTGGGCTATGGGGACCATAGCCAGAGACACAATGGCCATGGCCAGAACCACCTCCAGGAGTGAAAAACCCTGTTCCCGACAGGGACATTGGCTGCTCATATACTCATAATGCCTGGCTATTCAAAAGTTAACCTGCCAATCTGGCTGACGGTAATGGCATGGGAGGAACCGGCTCCGGCCAGGGTGATTCGTCCCTGGCTGTTTGGCTCTCCCAGAGAGTTAAACTCTACCCAATGGTTTCCACCAAAGTCAGCCTCTGTCAGCCGCATATCGCCCGAAGGCTCTCCCTGATCTACCGCGATCAGGTAGAATTTTTTCGTTACCGGGTTTCTGAGCACGTTATTCGGATCAAGAATGGGCTGCCCGTAAGCATCATAACCAATGTTCCGGTAGCAGGTAACTTCCTGATGTCCCGCAGTCAGATCGAACGAGAGGCCAAAGGTGGCATTCCGGTTTACCGCCTGCTGCTGTACATACGCCAGGGCCATATATATCTCACGGGCTTTATTTTCCAATCCCATCTGGGATAGGGCTCCTGAGAAATGCGGCACTATCGCCGATAACAGAATAGCCAGAATGGACAATACCCACAGCAGTTCCAAAAGGGTAAAGCCATATGGATCCGATTTATGCATCATCAGATCGGTACATCCTTCAGGCACTCTCAATACTGGTCATAATCGGGATGATTGGCAATAAATTCACCGGTCTGGGCTACATACTTCCAGCCGGGACCATCAGCGGCCGCAGTTGCCGTCACTGTGCCGATGGTTGCGGTATCCTTATCAATCAGAACCTGATCAGCCTTGGTCGGATCCTGGGGAAAGGGATTTTGGGGAAATCCCTGCTTGAGATAGGGGCCATATTTATAGGTGCTGTCCTTAGTCGCGCTTACGTTTCCATTTTGATCCGTGTACTGCGTCAGGGTGGTCACAAAGTTATTGGGATCAGGATACTTGCCGCTATGCTGGACCTGGTAGAGCTCCAATGCTCCCCGGATAGTGTTCAGGTTGGATTTTAAGGCGGATATCTTGGCGTCATCACTTGAAGATGAAAATTGAGGGATAACCACGGCTGCCAGAATACCCAGAATAATGACTACCATCAACAGCTCGATCAAAGTAAAGCCATCATCGCTTCGCCAGAATCTGTTCCCTGAAGGCTTATCCTTCCTCATCATTATATTCCTCCTTAGGTATAATTAGGTTCACCTTACTGATTCTCTATTGCTCCACGTGGGCCTACAACATTGTGTGACTTCTTTCAGCAACCAAGCAGGTAATTGATGCTCACCTCCTCAATGTGCGCCGCTCGACAGGCGAAAGATAGGAATGATAATTGATAAGACAATAATTCCGACAATAATTCCCATAAAGATGATAATAATCGGTTCCAGGATCGCACAAAATGCCTCCATCCCTTTCCGGAATTCACGGGCATAATGCTCTCCGAGGCGAATGATGACCTGGTT
Organism: bacterium; assembly: GCA_040755755.1. NCBI lineage: Bacteria > bacterium. The sequence continues at coordinate 19,237 of JBFLZW010000042.1, forward strand.
CAGGCTGCCGGTTTCCTCTGCTGTCTGAATCATTTCCCTGACTGTTATGGGTAAAAATGACTGCTTTCGAAAGGGGGCGGAAAAACCCTTGCCCTTCTCCACGCTTTCGATCAGTTCTCTGATAAACTTCTGGTACAGGGTAGTGCGGACCAGGGACCTGGTGATCAAAAGTCCCTCCAGGAGCGGCACTCCGGCGTTCATGAGAAACCCGAGAGTTGACAGGAAATGGGAAGTATAGAACTCGATCAGCATCCGGTTGATAATCGGTATCCTCAGCCGCAGGCTCTCAAGAGAGGCCACCGCCTTTTGATTCTTCCACAGGGCACTGATCGCCAAAACAATCGCTGCCAGCCCAAGGACCAGGAGATACCAGTGCTCTTTCAGTGCATGGCTCAACCCCATAAGGAAGCGGGTACTCCAGGGCAGAAGGGCCTCCTTCCCCTCCAGGAATATGGCCAGCTTAGGGAAAACATAGGCAATGACGAAAAAAACAACCAGAACTGAAAAGGCTATCAGAACCAGAGGATAAGTCAGGGCCTTGCGGATGGCACTGATATACTCCTCTCTCTGCTGATAATAATCAGCCAGTTGTTTCATCATCTGTTTTAAAAAACCGCCGCTTTCTCCAGCCCTGATCATGCTGACAAAGAGCGGGGAAAAGACATGCGGATATTTCGACAGGGAATCGGAAAAAAGCTGGCCTGATTCGATCTGTTCCAGGATTTTTTCGATAACCTCCTTGAAGTAGGGGTTCTGAACCTGCGGTGCCATGACTCCCAGCGCGCGGTTCAAGGGATTGCCCGTTTCCAGCATGAGCGACATCTGAGAAGTAAAGAGCATCAGCTCCTTGCCTTTCACTTTCTTCCCCCAGGAAAAATACGCAAGAAGGTCTTTGGGCTTTTCCTGGTTCTTGTCCTTGATTTTGAGCTTTGGCTGGGTGATACTTACCGCCATGATTAATCTCCGATCAATACCGCCCGGTTAACCTCTTCTATGGTGCTGACTCCCTCTTTAACTTTTTTTAATCCTTCATCCTTCAGGGTTCTTTCGTTCTTTTTGGCCATCATATCCCTGAACTGGTTAATTCCTGCCCCTTCGAGGATGAGACGCTGATAATCGGCATCGATTTCAAGAAGCTCATAGATGCCTATCCGTCCCTTGTAGCCGGAATCGTAACAGGCCGGACATCCTTCTCCCCTGGCCAGTTGCAGGCCCTTCTCATCTCCCCAGCCAAGGGATTGGAGAATATTTTTATGAGGATAATACAGAGTCCGGCATTCAGGGCAAACCCTGCGGATTAACCTCTGGGCCAGAACAGCGGTGAGGGATGAGGAAATCAGACATGATTCAATGCCCATATTGATCAGCCGGGTAATGGCACCGGGGCTGTCGTTGGTATGGAGGGTCGATAAAACCAGATGCCCGGTCAGCGATGCCTGGATGGCAATTTCTGCCGTTTCCCGGTCTCTGATTTCCCCTACCATGATGATATCGGGGTCCTGGCGCAGGGTGTGCTTCAGAATGCGGGCAAAGGTCAGGTTAATGGCCTCATTGGTCTGGTTCTGGTTGATAATCTCCATGTGATATTCAACGGGGTCTTCTATAGTGATGATATTTTTCTCCATGGTGTTGAGAAAGTTGAGCCCGGAATAGAGGGTTGTGGTCTTGCCGCTGCCTGTCGGGCCGGTAACCAGAATCAGGCCGAAGGTGTTTTTGAGTACTTTCTTGAACCGGCTGAGTTGATCGGGATCAAAACCGAGCTTATTGATATCCAGGATAGCCCTCTTTCTGTCCAGGATGCGAAGGACGACCTTCTCGCCGAGAATGCCCGGCAGCGAGGAGAAGCGAAGGTCGATCATTCTTCCGTCGGCCTTGATCTGGATGCGGCCATCCTGCGGCTGCCTGCGCTCGGCAATGTCCAGGTTGGCCATGATTTTCAGCCGGGAGATGACCGCTGGGAAGAGGTCTGCCCGCGGGGTCATAACCTGATACAGCACGCCGTCGATGCGGTAGCGCACCCGGAACTTGTTTCGCTCCGGCTCAAGGTGAATGTCACTGGCTCCATCCTGGACCGCCTTGAGGATAATCATGTTAACCAGGTTGATAATCGGGCTGTCCTCGGCCTGGGCTGATATACTCTGATAATCCCTGTCCAGGGGGTTTTCCACGAGCTGGAGGTCAGCCTCTTCGAGATCAGCCAGAAAGTCATCCACCTGGACATTTTCCCGTTCCTGATAATACTCCTCGATGGCTGACAGGATATCGTCGGCCCGGCAAACCACAGGATTGATTTCACATCCTGTCATTCTGGCCAGAGTATCGAAAATGAAAATGGCCTGAGGATCAGCCGTGGCAACGGTAAGCGTGTTCCTGACCTTGAACATGGGAATAATCTGGTAAAGCCTGGCTTTGTCCTGGGGAACGATATGGACAATTTTCGGGTCCACCAGCCCCTTGCGCAGCCATACATGGGGTATGCCCAGTTGCTCGCTGAGAACCGTATCCAGAGCTTCCTCGGAAATAAGTTTTTTTTCAAGGAGTATCCGGCCAAGCCTTTTGCCGGTTTCCTTTTGGATCTTCAGGGCGTCATCCAACTGGTCCTTACTGATCAGGCCGGAATCGACCAGACATTCACCCAGTTTTTTCCTTCGCAGCCCGTTGATTACGGTCATAGGAAACTCCGGTAAGCTTTTTCCTGGTCCGAAAAGATTTCAAAAGCATTGGTCATCCGGGTAGCCAGAAAAATATCCATAATCAGGGGATTGGCGTTAACCAGTTTTAAGCTGCCGTTCACTTTCCGAAATTTCATGAGGGCATCCCATAAGAGCTCCAAGCCTGCACTGTCAATGAGAGTGACCTCTTTAAGATCAACAAGGATGCGAAGATCGCCGGCATTGAGGCATTGCTCCAGCCTCTCCTTCAGGATGCCTGCATGCTCCTCGATTATCGGGCCGACCAGAGCCAGAATGGAAACCAGGCCCAATTTGGTTTCTTTAATCTTCATCCTGAATCTCCTCCGGCTTACTCTCCAGCTTGAGCAACTGCTCCTGCCTGGATTCAGCCAATTCCAGAAATGCCTGAACAATATCAGGGTCCAATTGGGTTCCGGCGACTCTCCTGATTTCGTCCACAGCCTCCTGATGAGAGCGCCCATGCCGGTAGGCACGATTGCTGGTGATGGCATCATAGGTGTCACCGACAGCAATAATGCGGGCGTTTAAGGGAATCTCCTTCCCCTTCAGACCCAGTGGATATCCCTTGCCATCATACCGTTCCTGGTGAAACCGCACCCCGTCCAGTGATGACTGAAACCCCTGAATAGGCTTGAGGATAATATAGCCGCGTTCCGGGTGCTTCTTGATCTCCGCATACTCCTCATTGGTCAGACTGTCCGGCTTGGTCAGAATATTCTCCGGAATGCCGATCTTGCCGATATCGTGCAAGATCGAAGCCCAATCCAGGCTTTCCCTGGCACTGTGAGGCAGATTCATATGATCGGCAATCAGCATTGAAATCCGGTTGACACGTTCCGAGTGACCACGGGTATACATATCCTTGGCCTCTATGGCCGAGACAAGGCACTTGACCACGGTAACCAGAAAGGTCTTCAGGTTGTGGTAAAGCTCGGTATTACTGAGCAGAATGGAAATAACCTCGGCCATGGACTGGAGCAGACGGACATCACCGGCAGTAAACATCTTCCAGCGGGGCTCATACTGAAAAAAAGCCCCAAGAACCCCCTGACGCTGGCTGTTCATACTGATCGGAACGGTAATGAGACTCACCGGCGAGGGAAAATGCAGCCGTAATACTTCATGGGTGTGAGCCTGATTGCAGATGAGAAAATCATCATTGGCCAGGATGTTCAGTAAATCATTTCCTAACTGCTTAAGATGATCGAGCTTGCCATAGTCATTGTCCCAGCTTTCGAAGGACCCGCTTATGGCAAAGATTTGTTTTGCTGGAAGCGTGATAAAGCTATGATCGACCTCCAGGGTTTCACTGATCTTGTCAATGATTAACTGAACGCTCTTATCCGCTTCCTGAACCCCCCTCAGCCACTCTCCCACGCCATAGAACAGGTTAAGCTCTTCATAGCGGCTGGCCAATTCCTCCGAGAGGCTCATGATTTCAAGTTGCGTGCTGCACTCTTTGACAATGAGATCGGCCAGGTCCTGATAGAACTTCAGGTCATTATCTATCGTCCATTGACCGCAGGATTGTGAGCCGGCTTCCTGATGCTCACCGATGAGCAAAGCTGCGAAAAAGGAATCCTCTTTCATGATCGGTACCCCGACCAGATACCGGCTCTGATCAATCGCCGCCTGCTGTATTTCTCCTCTCATCAGTCCACTTTGAATAAGACTCCGGTACTTTTGACCCGTGAGCAGAGGGACCCTGGATTTTGGGCAGGACAGCACAATCTCTCCCTTTGAATCCCGCAGCTCGAGGCTTCGGTTCGGTGATTTCTGCCCGCGCTTGAGCAGATTGGATAGAGGACCAAGATCCAGCCGTGAAAATGTCTCTTCAGATAATTTGAGTTTTTCCATAGTATCAGCTGCAGTATTGGCCGATGATTTTCAGCAATTCCTTCGGACTGAAGGGTTTTTCAAGGAATACGGTTTTATCCATTGATTGGACCCAGTCGCGATCAGCTTTATCAATGCTTGAGGTAATGACAATGGTGAGAAAGTCCCGCTCCTGCTTGAAGGGAATAGCCCGCAGGCACAGTTCCCTGCCGCCCAGCTTGGGCATATTGACATCGCTGATCACCACGTCAGGCTTCAGGGATTCAATCTTCTCGAGGGCCTCCAGCCCATTGGAGGCAGTAAATACCTCATAGCCGGCATTGATCAACTTCAGCTTTACAACCCGAATAACGTACGGTTCATCGTCAACAATCAGCACCTTCTTCTTTTCTGCTTCCATTGGAAACTCCTTGCTCAGATATACACTTCCTCCTTAGGCAGGATAATGGTAAAAGAGCTGCCGCTTCCCCATTTACTTTCCACTCTGATATCGCCTTTATGCAATTGAACAATATTCATGGCCAGGGACAGCCCTAAACCGGTTCCCGGCTCTTTTTTAACCTCCTCTTTGCTGGACCGGAAGAACTTATCAAAGATATGGTTGATCTCATCTTCGGGAATGCCATACCCGGAATCGGTAACCCTGATCAGAACGCTCTCTTCTTCAACGATCCCCTGCAGGGTGACTTCCCCCATAGCAGGAGTATACTTGATGGCATTGGTGAGCAGATTCAGGATAGCTACCTCGATAAGGTCTTTATCTAACAGCAGGTTGGGCATTTTATCAGCCATATCCACCGTAAAGTTGATCCCTTTGCTCAATGCCTGGGCCCGCACGGTCTGGAAACAATCCCGCAGCAGTTTATCCACCTTGATGAGAGTCCGGTTGATCTTCAGGCACCCCATTTCGATCTTCGATATATTGAGCAGGTTGTTGATGAGCCGCGAGAGCCGAATAGCTTCTTCATTAATGTTGTTGAAAAATTCGCGCTTGGTCTGCTCATCGTTGACTTCACCATCAAGGAGCATCTCACTATACGACACAAGGGTATTGAGCGGAGTTTTTAACTCATGGGCTACATGATTTACAAACTCATACTTCGATAGTTCCGACTGCTTTTGCGAGGTGATATCAGTAATCATCCAGAGAAAACCGAGCGGTTTGTCCTCTGCATTCAGGAGATACGAGAAGGTGTGGTGAAATATTGCGGGATTGTCTCCCTCGGTTTTTTGTATTTCCAGAGAGTCATGACCGTAGATATTTCCCTTGTCATAAAACTTGGTAAATAACTGGACCAGATCCGGCTCATGGTCCTGGAGAAAATCCTTCCAGGGTTTGCCCAGGTAATCCTGAAGCTCTCCTTTCAGGAAATGACCGGCAAGCTTATTGGCCATAATGCATCTTCCTGTGGAATCGATCACGATAATACCCGCTTTCAGGTTGTCGAGAATCGCCCTCATCCGGATCTTTTCATAGAGCAGGACCTTGTTCGATATTTCCAGCTCAGCGTTAATCTCTTCCTGCTTCTGGCTTTTCTTTTTCTGGGTGAGCAGAAGCTGATTCATTCGCCGGGCAAGCTGCCCGACCTCCCCGTGAAAAGAAACCTCGATTTTCGGAAATTCCTGCTCCTCTTTGATTATCTGCCTCAGGTGATAGTTCATCTGATACAGCGGGGAAAAAAGCCTCTTCAGCAGGTAATAAAAGAGAAATACCAGCCCGAAGATCGAAAGAGCAATGCCCCCTGCCAGATAGTTGGTTTCCTGAGTAAGGTAAACATAATCGGACAAAGCCAGGCCGATTTTAACCAGGCCGGCTCTTTTCCCCTCAAGGTAAATCGGCTTCGAGAACTCGTAGATAACCTCGCCATTTTGGCTTTCCAGCCGCTTTTGGGTTAACAGGTGTTCAATCTTCTCACTGTCCCCCGTGGGTTTGAAACCTTCTTCAGGCGCCTGCCTCCCCAGGCGGACAAGAGGTACTCCGTCGTTGTTTATGGCCAGGCAATAAACTATGCCCTTCTCCCGGACAACATAGTCGAGCAGGTTGAGATCCCGGGGCTGGTTATCAACCAGAACCTCCTGCCGGACCAGATCGGCAATCAGGCTGCACAGGGTAAAGCCATCCCTGGCCAGTTGCTTCTCTCCGGTTCTTTTTTCATAGCGGTAGAAGAGAAACAGTATCAGCGAGACAGTAATGGCTGCAACGCCTATGATCAATAAACCGAACCGATTGACGATTTTTGAATTATCCTGGCCTTTATTATCCTCTTCCGGTAACGTCCAGGAAATACCGGGATTGTGCTGCCTCTTCAGTATAGTCATTATATCTTACTACCAAATCTTTCCTGGTCGAGCATGGTTATATAATTGCTGAGGCTCCACTGTATCATGTTGAAATTAATAGCTGTTAAGGCTATCCAATAAGCCTTTGCCTTCTGTTTTTTTATCGGTGAAATCAACTCAAACTATCGGGGCAGGCAGTTATGAGCGGCTGCTTATCTGAGAATACCCTTGATCCAGGCGGAATACGCAAGGGTGAAAAGGGTACAGTTGGCCAGAATATGGATGCTGATCGGAGTCAGAAGATTAGCGGAATATTCAAAGGCCAGAGTAAATAAGAGGCCGCCGATAAGTTGAGTAACCGGAATACCCCGAACGCTGTGGAGCAGGGCAAAAAGGATGGATATGCCGAGAATGGACCAGAGAGGGGAGAGTTTTCTCCGCAGGGAGTTATACAGGCAGCCGACGAAAAAAGAATCCTCGACGATGGGTGCAAAGATTCCTCCAATCGCCATGATTAACCAGAAGTGGGCCGGGGTGGAAGAGGAGATCAGGAACTGAAGGAGATTGATGTGAAATGCAAAGAATACCACAGCCCAGGTTAATAAAACAATCAGGCCGAATCCAAAACTCCACTCCAGCCCCTTGATAATTCCCTTCAGCCACTCTGTCGGTCTGATGCCGATGGCAGATATCCCCTGACCGGATTGGCAGGCAAAGAACAGAATCAGGCAAAAATCCAGAAGCCGAAGGAGTGCCGTGACCCACAGCGCTTCTCTATCGCCCGCTTTTGGCAGGAAATGGGAAAAAAGGCAGCCTCCCCCGATCTCGATCAGGACGATCAGAATGAGCAGGCACAGGGCAGAGCTCATGGGCAGGGCTGGCCGGCTGGGGGATTCTGCTGAACTCACTGGCACTGATACTTCCGGGCTCATTGGTGCCAGCCAGCCTCTTTGAGGGCATGGTAGACCTTCATCTTGAGATACCAGGGCTGGTTTGTGCGCAGGATTTCATCCAGCTTTGCCCTGGCCCTCTGGCCGGGCAATTCGCAAAGGGACTCGGCAGCCGTATAGACGACATTGATATTTGAATCCTCAAGTAACGAAAGCAGCAGCGGGAAAGCCATGGCTTCATCGGATGCGGCCATTTTACCGATGAGCCTGGCGGCAAACCTGCGCACCACCGGATTCGGATCCCTGGCCAGAAGGATAATATCTCCCTGATGGGCCATGCAAGTTTGCGGATCCAGGGTTTCATCAAGCCGCTTGAGAGCGCCGATCCGGTCTCCCGGCTCCTCTGTCTTGGCTATTTGCCATAATCCGAAACGGGACTCAGGCAGGCGGGTTTTCATCCAGAGAGGGCGGGTAATGAGCGCAAGGAACAAAATAAGGATGATTCCCAGAGTAATCACGGTCTCTTTCAGCCTTCCCAGGTTGCTCCGGTCAAGTGAAAGCCCTTTCCGGATTAACCAGACACATAGGGTAAACAGGAAAAAAGCCACGGCCAGAGGGAGGATGAAAAACAGGCAAATTCCGCATCCTGTACGCAGCAGCGTATAGGGATCAGCAGCCAGGCTGTATTCCTCAAGGTGTTTTGCGGGATCGTTCATGAATTCCTGACACAGGACGCGGTAGACAGGTGCAGCCTCCCGCATCCAGCCGTCTTTTCCGGGCTGCTGCCCATTGCGCCAGTAAAATAGAATCTCATCCGAAGCCCCGTTGCAGCCAAGAGCAGCCTGAAAATGACCGCCAGGATCAGCGGAAACCGCGAACCAGTCGTTGCGCCTCAAGCTATCCTGAATCGCTGTCAGCCGCTGTTGAGGAAAACTGTGTGCATCGATAACCACCACATTCTGAAGCCGGTAGCAGAGGGGCTGCACCAGACGCGCCGGATAGAGCGTGTAGCGATAGTAGAACTCATCGATCTGACGCCCCGCCTCGGTCGGTAAAAGAACACGGTCCCGGATTTCGATAAAATCCAGTTGCCGGAAGGTTATGACCAGAAGGACGGAAAAGCACACGAAAATAAATCCGTATGTCCCGACATCGGCCAGCGGGACCCGTGCCTTTGAGAGCACAGGGAACGATACAGCATAGATGAGCAGCGGGAAAGACAGAAGGAAAAGAAGCACACTCCTGTCCGTGCCTCTTCCCTGCCAGATCAGAATGGCAGACAGGATGATAATGGGGAGAAGGCGGACATACGGGTACCATTTCCTGCGATAAAGAGAGAATATCCACAGGATGAGCCCCCAGAAAAATCCATAGCCAAGCCCGATGGACAGGGCAAAGAAAATCCCTCCGGCCAGATAGGTGGAGAAGGCTTTCATTTCGGAAGTCAGAAAATGGCCGGGAACAGCCAGAAACCCGAGCCGGGCAATGGCCTCCTGCTCGAACCAGAGCTGATGGTTGCTGGTGGCTACCAGAAATGTTCCCAGGAGTTGCCCTGCAAAAATGCCGAGCAGGGTGGAGAGGAAGAGGAAGAAAATCACTCTGGGTATGCCTTTTGGTTTTTCTTCGGCTATAGTCATAGGCAGGTCTTCTTCTCAATGCCGAAATGCTCATACGCCAGGGCAGTGGCTACTCTGCCGCGGGGGGTTTTCTGCAGGTATCCTTCCTGGAGAAGGTAGGGCTCATAGACATCCTCGATGGTATCCTTCTCTTCATTAATGATTGCCGACAGGGTCTCGACGCCCACCGGGCCGCCGGCGAATTTTTCAATAATGGCCAGGAGGAGCAGCCGGTCCATTTTATCAAATCCGGCCTGATCGATTTCGAGCATCTGCAGGGCCTGATCTGCTATTTCTCGGGTGATCCGGCCATCCGCCTTGACTTGGGCATAGTCCCGCACCCGCTTGAGGATCCGGTTGGCAATCCGGGGGGTTCCCCGGGACCGTCTGGCGATTTCCATCGCCCCGTCAGGATCGATCTGAATGTTCAGTATCCTTGCTGACCGGAACACGATGGCCTGCAGCTCGGAGGGAGAGTAAAACTCCAGGCGGCTGATGACCCCGAACCTGTCCCGGAGGGGAGAGGTAAGCAGTCCTGCCCGTGTAGTGGCAGCCACCAGGGTAAACCGGGGCAGGTCGATCTTGATCGACCGGGCGCTTGGCCCCTGCCCGATGATAATGTCCAGTTTATAGTCTTCCATGGCCGGGTATAAAATTTCTTCAACCGCTGCCGGAAGCCGGTGTATCTCATCGATAAACAGGACATCGAGGTCCTTGAGATTGGTGAGAATTGCCGCCAGGTCTCCGGCCCGCTCGATGACCGGCCCTGCGGTTGTCCGCAGGCTGGTTCCCATTTCCCGCGAGATGATATAAGCCAGCGATGTCTTGCCCATGCCCGGCGGCCCGTAGAAAAGGCAATGATCCAGGGCCTCGGAGCGTTTTTTTGCGGCCTGGATGAAGATTTGCAGGTTCTCCTTGACCCTTTTTTGCCCCAGGTATTCCTGAAAGTTCTGGGGCCGCAGGCTCAGGTCAAGCGACAGGTCTTCACCGGTCGGTTGCGGGCTGATCAGACGTTTTTCAAATTGTTCTTTATTGTTCATAGTATTGAATATAACCTGGTATTCCTTTGATTTTTTACCCCGCCAGCCGGTTAAGGGCTTTTTTGATAAGTTCTTCGATCGAAAGGTGTTCCTCTCTCAGGAGTATCTGGTTGACTGCCCGCTCGGCCTGGAGCCGGTTATATCCCAGGCTGAGCAGGGCATCGACCGCATCGCTCTCCATCCGGTCGCCACTGCTTTGCACCGCCTGTTCCTCAGCCTGAGTGGCTGCCGAAGGCGGCTCCCCTGCCCGCGCCGCCTCCCCCTTCCCTTTGGGGGATACTTTATCTTTCAATTCCAGGATGAGCCTTCGGGCGGTCTTGTCCCCGATTCCGGGGATAGCCTGCATCCGGCTTACATCCTGGGCACGAATGGCGGACCTGAACTCTTCGGGAGAGATATGGGAGAGGATACTCCTGGCCAGTTTGGGGCCGATCTTGGATACTCCCAGCATAATCTCGAACAGCTCCTTTTCTTCTATAGTCCAGAATCCGAATAACTGCCAGGAAGTCTCGCGGATGAAGGTGGTAATAAACAGCCTGACCTCTTCCCCTGCATCAGGCAGCTTGTAAAAAGTGGAGAGCGGGATGGAAACCAGATACCCGATGCCATGAATATCGATGATAATCTGCTCGGCGTTCTTGGTCTGAAGTTTTCCGTGAAGATAGGCGATCATGAAATCAAGGGTCCTCCGGGCAGGCCAGCATTACCGTGGGAATCGCTGCCCGATAATAACCGGCTCAATCGTGAGGCATGAAAGTGGCAGACAGCTATGGCCAGAGCATCCGAGGCATCGTCGTGGACCTTCAGGTCCTTCAGGTTGAGCAGGGTCTGGACCATCTTTCTGACCTGGTCCTTGGTAGCCCTCCCGTAGCCGACAATGGCCTCTTTGACCTGTAAGGGAGAGTATTCATAGACCGCTACCTTCGCTCTGCTGGCTACATAGACAGCCACCCCCCTGGCCTGCCCCAGTTTCAGGGCCAGTCGCGGGCTGGCGGCGATAAATATATCCTCAACCGCAGCTTCAGCAGGATGATGTTTTTCAATCAGCTCTTCCAGTGAAACACCGATTCTTTGTAATCGCTCGGCAAAATGAATGCCGGAAGGTGTCTTGATGATGCCGACATCACACAGAGCCACCTCCTGGCTTTGACCCTCAATCACCGCATAGCCGGTATGGGCAATGCCCGGGTCAATACCCATAATCCGCATGCATGCCCTCCCTGCCACGGAAGTGTTTTCCAGAAGTTATTCCCCAAGCCGCTCCATGATTTCATCCGGGATGTCAAAATTGGCAAAGACATGCTGCACATCATCATGGTCTTCCAGTTGTTCCATGAGCTTGATCATCTGCTCTGCTGATTTGCCCTCCAGTTTAACCGTGGTTTTGGGAATCCGGCTGACCGCAGCGCTCGAGATCTCGATCCCCTGCCTTTCAATCTCCTCCCGCACCGTTTGCAGATCCTCCGGCAGAGTAGTGATTTCAAACACGTCATCATTTCGCTGCATGTCTTCGGCCCCGGCATTCAAGGCGATTTCCATCAATTTGTCTTCATCGGCCTTGTCCGCATCGACGACAATCAGTCCCTTCTTGTCAAACATCCAGGCCACGCAGCCTGTCTCACCGAGGTTACCGTTATGCTTGGAGAGAATATGACGCATTTCCGCTACCGTCCGGTTTTTGTTATCGGTCATGATCTCGACCATCATAGCCACCCCGCCGGGTCCGTATCCCTCATAGGTTAATTCTTCATAGGATACACCGGGCAGTTCTCCGGTCCCCTTCTTGATGGCTCTGATAACATTCTCCTGGGGCATATTCACGGCTTTGGCGTTGGCAATGGCTGCCCGCAGCCGGGCATTGCCGGCGGGATCGCCGCCTCCCATTCTGGCTGCGACGGTAATTTCCTTGATGACCGCAGTAAAGGCTTTGCCTCTTTTGGCATCAAGCGCAGCTTTTTTATGTTTGATCGAACTCCACTTTGAATGTCCTGACATCGACTATTTCTCCTCTTCGTTATCGTTATTCTGCCTCTTTTTCCTTTTTAGCTTCAGCAACAATCTTTTCTATGAGATGAGCAGGCACTTCATCATAATGAGAAAATTCCATGGTAAAGCTCCCTCGGCCACCAGTCATCGATATCAGGTCCGGTGCGTATTTCAGCATTTCGGACATGGGAACCTCCGCCCGGATAATTTGATATCTTCCTTTGGTATCAATGCCCTGTATCCGGCCCCTTCTCGAGTTGAGATCACCCATGATATCTCCCATGGACTCTTCCGGGACGACAACGGCAACCTTCATAACCGGCTCAAGAAGTGTAGGCTTGCATTCCATAAATCCCTTCTTGAATCCCATGGAGCCTGCAATCTTGAAAGCCATTTCCGAGGAGTCTACTGCATGAAAGGAGCCATCATAGAGCGTTACCTTGACGTCCGTAACCGGATAACCGGCCAGGATTCCTTCTTCCATGGCTCCCACGATCCCCTTTTCCACAGCCGGAATATATTGTCTGGGGATGACTCCCCCTACAATCTTATCGACAAATTCAAATCCGCCACCCTTGGGAAGCGGCTCGATTTCTATCCACGTGTCGCCATATTGCCCTCTTCCGCCTGACTGTCTCTTGTATTTTCCCTGTACTTTGGTCGAACCCTTGATGGTTTCCTTATAGGGGATGGTCGGAGTTTTCAGCAGGACCTCTGTTCCGAATTTTCTCTTCATCCGGTCAACGATCACCTCGACATGGATCTGGCCCATGCCGGAAATGATAAACTCCTTGGTCTGGGAATCGCGGGAAATCTGGAGGGTTGGATCTTCTTCCTTAAGCCGTTGCAGTGCGTTGCTGACTTTGTCCTCATCACCCTTGGACTTGGGTTCGATGGCAAAAGAGATAATCGGAGTGGGAAAGACCAGGGGCGGGAAAATGATCGGATTATGTTCATCACTCAAAGTATCGCCGGTGGTGGTTTCCTTCAGTTTGACAAAAGCGGCGATATCCCCCGCCTTGACCCGGTCATGGTTCTGATGGTTCTTCCCCATCAGGGCAAATATCTGGCCGACCTTCTCTTTACAATCTCTGGTTGTATTGTAAACCGTCGAGTCTGAACTCAAGGACCCGGAAAAAACCCGGAAGATGGTCAACTTGCCCGAATACGGATCAGCAATGGTTTTAAAAACGAAGGCGGAGAAAGGCTGATCCTCCGCTGCCTTTCGGGTAATTTCCTCTCCGGCCTTATTTTTGCCGACAACATCGGGCCGGTCAACAGGTGAGGGGAGAAAGTCAACAATCATATCCATGAGCGGCTGAACCCCGATATTTTTGCTGGCTGAGCCGCAGAGAACCGGGGTGAATTTCATGCTCTGAATTCCCTTGCGGAGGCCGGATTGGAGCTCCTCCTGGTTCAGTTCCCCGCCCTCCAGGTATTTTTCCAGCAGGCTGTCGTCCGCCTCGGCAATAGTCTCGATCATTTTCTGGCGAAACTCCGCTACCCGCTCCTGCTCACCGGCGGGGATACTTTCCTCCCGGTATTCACCGCTGTCATCTCCCTGATAAATATACGCTTTCTGGTTAAAAAGGTCAATAATGCCCTTGAAGTTCTGTTCGGTGCCGATCGGAAGCTGCAGAACCACAGGGTTGATATCGAGGGAATTGGGAAGGTCCTCCAGGGTGCGGTAAAAGTCAGCCCGCTCTCGGTCCAGCTTATTGATGAACACCAGGGCCGGGATTTTTAATTCTCTGGCCTGAGACCAGAAATTTTCTGTCTGCACCTTCACCCCGGAAACAGCGCTGATAACCAGAACAGCCCCGTCAATGACCCGCAGGGCTCCGATGGCGTCGCCGGTAAAGTTGATATCGCCGGGGATATCGATCAGATTGATTTTATTTTTCTTCCATTCGGCAAAAGCTATACTGGAGTTTATGGTTAATTTTCTGGAAATTTCATCAGGCTCATAGTCCAGGTTGGATGATCCATCGTCAACCTTTCCCAACCTGTTCACCATCCTGGCATCAAAGAGCATAGCCTCGGCCAGCGAGGTCTTTCCCTCATCCCCGTGAGACAGTAATCCTATGTTCCTTATTTTATCGATCTGGTATTCCTTTACACTCATTGAACATCTCCTTTCAAGTGTGGATACTCACCAACCTAGGCTTCTTCGATCGTTTCCATAGGCCTGATTTTCATACGGTAACAAAAAAAATCCTTACTGTCAAGCAATACAACGCTCATGATAACAAATAATTACCGGCAGAGCTCCTGTAACCTTCTTACCTCCTCAGCCGTAAGGAACCGGCAATCTCCCGGCTGTAACCCCCTGAGACTCAGGAAAGCGAACCTGATGCGTTTTAATTTTACAACAGGATGGCCGAGGGCCTCGAATATCCTTCTGACCTCTCTGTTTTTGCCTTCGTGAATGACGAGCGAAAGCCAGGAGTTTTTCGATGTGCTCTTGATCAGAAAGACCGAATCAACCGTCAGGTGATCCTGACCGTAGTGAATCCCTTCCTTTTTCAACTGGCTGACGATCTTTTTTTCCTCAAGGACCCCTCTCACCTTGACCAGATAACCTTTGGGAACCCGGTTCCGGGGATGTGTCAGTGCATGCGCCAATTCACCATCATTGGTCAAAAGGAGCAATCCTTCGGTGTTATAGTCCAGCCTGCCGACGGGAAAAACCCTCTGAGGCATGAGCGGCAGGAGATTCATGACCGTAGGCCGATCTTCCTCATCGTGCAGGGAAGTGATGAACCCGCGGGGTTTGTAGAGCAGGATATAGACCTTCGGCACCTGCGATGGTGAAGGAAGCCGCCTGCCCTCATAGGTGACAACATCTTCCGGCGTGGTTACTTTGGTTCCAAGCTCAGTTACAACCTTACCGTTGACCCGCACCTTTCCTTCGAGGATTAACTGCTCACATTTTCTCCGTGAGCCAAGGCCAGCCTGTGCCAATACTTTCTGTAATCGCATGGTATTGGAGGAGGGAATCATCGTTCTTCCATAACTCGATTAACTTCGTGAAGCGGTGGCAATTCGGAAAGATCGCTGAGCCCGAAATAGGTCAGAAAATCTTCAGTGGTCCGATATAAGATAGGGCGGCCTGGTACATTTTTCCTCCCCCCCATTTTGATAAACCGGGATTCCAGGAGGCTCCGGATCACCCCGCCACTTTCAACTCCCCGCAGCGCTTCAATTTCCACTTTGGTGATCGGCTGCTTATAAGCGATAATTGAGAGGGTTTCCAGAGCGGGTTTTGACATTTTTTTACTTCTGGAACGGACCAGGAGCTTTTGAATATACTCTTCATACTGTTTCTTGGTACACATCTGGAAACCATTCGCAATTTCAATAACCTGTATCCCCCTATGGTCCGCCTGGTATTCCAGCATCAATTCGGACAGGATGGTTCGAATTTCCCCTTTTTCCAGTTCCGGAATGACCTCCTCGATCTTTTCCACGGTCAGGGGCTTGTCCTGAGTAAATAACAGGGATTCGATAATGGGTTTTGTCTTCTCTCTGATGGTCATTGTCCCGCTCATCATAACTACAGAGTAATATTAGCATAAAATGCTAACTTGTTCAATCATATATCGTGGGAGAGCAGGCAGGATACCAGAGAGAAGATAATTTCATCAGGCCGATGCTGCTCAAGGTTCTATCGGCGCTGAGGTTTGAACGCGGTTAAGGGCGCGTTTTCCGATATCTGTGCGGTAGTGCATGCCTTCGAAGCTGATTCTGGCCGCAGCCTCGTAAGCCCGTGAGATGGATTCGGCAATGGTCTCACCCAGGGCGGTCACACCGAGGACCCTTCCTCCGCTGCTCAGCAGTTTACTCCCCTGTCTGGCAGTCCCGGCATGAAAGAGAACGACCTGCGGAACCTGGGCGGCCTCCTGCAATCCCCTGATCTCTTTCCCTTTTGGGTAGGAGTCAGGATAGCCTGCCGAGGCCAGAACCACACAGGTAGATGCATCCGGACGCCAGTGCAGGCTTACCTCGTGGAGCTTGTTGTGGATTGCCTTCTGGATAACCGATAGCAGATCTGTGTCAAGCCGCCTGATAATGGCCTGGGTTTCAGGATCTCCGAATCGGGCGTTAAATTCCAGGAGCATGGGTTCGTTGTTCCGGATCATCAGGCCCGCATAGAGGACACCCCGGTAAGTAATCCCAAGCCGGGCAAGTCCCTCGATGGCCGGTACCATGATCCTGGACATGATCTTCTGGTGCATCTCTTCGGTGATGACCGGTGCCGGAGAGTAGGCACCCATGCCCCCGGTGTTCGGCCCCCGGTCATTGTCGAAAACGGTTTTATGGTCCTGCGATGAGGCCAGGGGAAGAATCGTATGCCCATCGGTGAGAGCGAGAAAGGAAGCCTCTTCACCCTGCAGGAACTCTTCGATGATAATCCGCTGACCTGCCTGACCGAATGTCTGGTTGACCAGGATAAGCTCAATGGCCCGGAGGGCGTCGCCGGGCTGCTGACAGACCATGACTCCCTTACCGGCTGCAAGACCATCGGCCTTGATCACCACAGGACGGTCAAGGCTGCGGACATATTCTCCGGCTTTTTGGGGATCGGAAAATACCTCATAGGAGGCCGTAGGGATATTATTTTCTTTCATCAGCCGTTTGGCAAAAACCTTGCTTGATTCAACTGCCGCCGCCTCCCGCACCGGGCCGAAAGCCGTGAGCCCCTGCCGTTCGAATTCATCGACTATGCCGAGTGAGAGCGGCAATTCCGGGCCTACAATGGTCAGATCGATCTCTTTTTCTCTGGACAGTCTGGCCAGTCCGGCGATATCGGACACATCGAGAGGAAAACACTCGGCGATGTCTGCTATACCTGCATTTCCCGGAACGGCATAGATTGCCGATACTTCGTTATTCTGGTGAATCTTCCAGGCCAGGGCATGTTCCCTGCCCCCGCCTCCGACTATTAATACCTTCATGCGGTTTTGCTCCTTGTTATGGTTGTCTGTCTTTCTGCATTGTGCCCTATTGCGGTGGGGCGGGAGGATAATCCGTCAGGTTCCTGCGATTGAGGCCCTTGCGTTTTTGATCATGTTCCTGGAAGTACCTTTTGAGTTGGTACTTCTCGATTTTATCATAAAGAGTGCGCCGGCTGATACCCATGAATTTAGCTGCATGCGTACAATTGAAGTTTACCATCTTGAGGACCTGAAGGATAAACTCTCTTTCCGCTTTTTCAATGGCCTCGCTTAAGGTATTTTGCTTATCGGGCAGACTGGTATTGTCGATGAAGCTGTCGGTCAGGGATCGATGGTCAAGAATCAGATGCGGGATGTCGATTGGACCATCTCCGGAGATAAGAAGAGCCCGCTCGATCGTATTCTCCAACTCCCGGACATTCCCCGGCCAGTTATACTGGCTGAGATAAAGCAGGGCCTGGCGGGTAATGCTTTTCGTCTGTTTTTGGTTGATCGTACTATGTTTCTCAATAAAGTGAGCCGCCAGGATGGGGATATCCTCCTTTCTCTCCCGAAGTGATGGAATACGCATGGGAATAACAGCGAGCCGATAGAAGAGGTCTTCGCGGAAATCTCCCTTTTTTACCATCTCGCGCAAGTTCTTGTTGGTGGCCGTGATAATCCGGACATCGACCTTAATGGTTTTATCGCTGCCCAGAGGGCGTATTTCCCGTGTCTGAATCACCCGCAGAAGCTTTGATTGGACAGACAGGGGGATATCGCCTACTTCATCAAGAAAAATCGTTCCTCCCGAAGCTGTAACAAAGAGGCCGCGCCGGTCCTTATCGGCACCGGTAAAAGCACCCTTGACGTGTCCGAACAATTGACTTTCGAGAAATATTTCTGATAAGTTCGTGCAATCAACAGCTTCAAAGGGGAAATTCTTCCGCGAGCTGTGATAATGGATGGCCCGGGCGAGCAGATCTTTCCCGGTTCCGCTCTCTCCCTCGATCAACACGGTTGCCATACTGTCAGCAACCTGTTCGACCAGCCTGAATACATTCCACATGCATTTGCTTTTGGCGATAATATTGTTGAAGGAATATTTGTTTTGGACCTCTTTTTCCAATCGATTCAGCCTTTGAAGGAGCTCGCCGTACTCCAGGGCTCTCTTTACCGCAGTGCGGATTGTATCCAATTCGAACGGTTTTTGAATGAAATCGTAGGCCCCTTTCTGTACAGCCTCAACAGCCAGCGGGATAGTCCCATGTCCGGTAATGAAAATAGTCGGTAAATTGGGATGCGACTTGTGGAACCATTCCATTAAGGCAATACCGTCGATCTCGGGCAGGGCCAGATCGACGATCAGAAGATCGAATTCCATATCTTTTCCAATGGCAATGGCCTCCCGGCTGGTTAGGGAGGTGGTAACCTGATACTCTCCGCTCGTAAGGACGCTCTCTAGGGTAGTGAGGTAATTCGGTTCATCGTCCACGATGAGGATATTTTTCATAACCGCTCCTTCTCAAAAGGTAATTCAATAAATTACCAAAGATGCAAGGCATACTTTCTGGATGCATATCACTATCGATGCCCCTGATCACGAAACGGATCAACCCATCGTCAACAACGAGAATCTTCTTCATAATTGTTCTCCTGTGGCAGAGGTACCTCCAGTATTACCCGGGTACCCTGTCCCACTTCGCTTTCTACATATATCGTCCCTTCGTTGGCTTCAATAATTCTTTTAGTTATGGGCAATCCCAAACCTGTTCCCTTTTCACCTTTTCCATCTTTTCCACCTTTTTTGGTGGTGAAAAACGGCTTAAAGATAAGGGGAAAATCCTCAGGGAGTATACCTCCACCGGTGTCCTCAATCACGAGCCGGGTCAACCCATCGGGATGCTGGGGGTGGTGAGTTTGAATCGATACCGATATGCGCAACTCTCCTCCCTTCGGCATAGCCTGAATGGCATTTAAAAAGATATTCAGTAAAACCTGCTTAAACTGATGGGGATCAATATCGATCCTTGACTCAGGATCCACATTCAATCTCACTTGAATCCCTTGTTTATCTATCTGGAATTCAAGGAACTTGAAGCAGCTGCCAATGATCTCTTCCATCTTTTCACGGTTAAGAAGGCTTTTGCGGGGAATATCAGGACGGGCAAAGTCCATAAAATTCCTGATGATTTTCCGGCATCGAATACATTCCTCCTCGCAGATTTTCAGCGCCTTATAATTCATGTTGGTTTCAGTAATCTTCTCCAGCAATACCTGGGTGTTTATGAGAATAATACCGATAGGATTATTGATTTCATGGGCTACACAGGTAGCGAGCTCCCCTATCGTGGCCAATAGCTCGGCATG
Organism: bacterium; assembly: GCA_040755755.1. NCBI lineage: Bacteria > bacterium. The sequence goes on from JBFLZW010000042.1 coordinate 38,885, forward strand.
GCGTATTTGCTCCTCCAGGTTCCGCATTTCAGTGATATCCCGGAGAACCTCGATGACCTGTTCCACCTGACCCTCTTTATTCTTGATAGGTGCGTAAATAATATCCATGAAAATATTCTCATTATTCCCCTTGGGGAAGGAATTTTCTTTCCTGTTCTTTTTCCCGGTAGTAAAGACGTTTTCGACCGTCTCCCTCCGGAAGGGAGATGCAATTTCCGAATACGGCCTGCCGATCAGGTCCTCCGGGGCATATCCTAGGGTGGTGGCCTGCTTGCGGTTGATGGCTGCAATCTTTTTGCCATGATCGACGACAATTATCCCGTCATCCATACCATCGAAGATGGATTCGAGCTTGCGCTTGTTTTCCAGATTGGTTTCCTCCAGTTTTTTTCGCTCGTTGATATTGGTGATGCTGCCGATAATACTGGCTTTCCCCTCCATCTCCCAGTTGCGGCAACTGATAACTACATGGTTTTGAGCCCCCTCCGGCGTGTGCAGGGTGGTTTCCCTGGTCGCGATTTCCCCGCAAGAGCAGCATAACTTGCAGGTGCCTTCACCCATGCAGATGAGATCAAGGCACCGTCGTCCGATAACCTCATTGTGAGTCAGGCCGAGAAGATTCAGGGCGAAGGTGTTGATATCGGCAATCTCCAGTCCCTCGGTCACCCGGAACATCCCGGCAGGAACAATTTCGAAAAGAGTCCGGTATTTTTTTTCATTTTTCACCAGTTGTTCTGTTTTGCTTTCAATCAGCTTCTCCAGGTTTTTGTTGTAGTCTGTAATGATTTTCTCCCGGTCCCGGTATATCGTGCCGGTGGCGCCAAGAGTAGGGTAGAGGGCGGCGGCAGCGATTCCGAAGGCAAAATCAATTATCATCTGGAACTGGGGGATACTATGTATGGTTCCCAACAGCAGAAGCACCGTACACCACAGAAGTGCCCATCGGGCTGAAAGGTTGGATCTGGGATCGTAGGTAAAATTATCTTTGAAGGATTTTATGAATTCCTTCATCAGCTCTTTGTTTTTGGACATGCTTTTAACTCCGGTCGATCTTAAGTGCGTGGGAGAATAAATAATTAGGCCTATGGAATTATTTTACTGGTTATTAATATTATAATTTATCATACATGGTTAAACAATTCAATTTTACCTTTCCTTCAAACGAGAGATATGCTATTATTTTCATTATAACCCAACTACTCCTGGAAAAAACGGTAAGGTGAATTGTAAAGCTGTTGAGCTGTACGAACAGGAGCATAGGCCATAAGGATGGAGCAATGAGGAAAGAGAGCATTTTGACTGTGGGGAGTATTTTGTGCCTGTGGCTGCTTCTTTTTTGTCTTCCCGCAGCGGAAGCGGCGGTTGCTGAATATCTGAAAGAGAGTATCAGTCCTGTCCTGGTCATCAATCAATTCAATAATCAACTCCCCCTGGGACAGCCTGTTGATGTATATGTTGACGGGCCGGGCAACCTTTATGTGGTTGACTCCTCAAGCCGGGCTGTTCTTATTTTCGATAACCACTATCAACCCGTGAGCAGGCTGGATATGGGGAACGGTTTGCAGTCACCGAATGCGGTAGCGGTTGGTCAGAAGGGGCATATCTATGTGGCCGATGCGGAGCAGGGGATCCTGGTTTTTAACTCGATCGGCAAGATAATCAAAAAGATAGACCTGAATAAACTGGCCGAAGGCAGGGTTCGCTGTGCACAGGATATGGTTATCGATCACCAGACGGATTGCCTTTATCTGGCTACCGGAACCGAGCAGGGAGTGCTGGTTATAGACCCCGAGGGCAAGCTCAGGGCAGCTATTACTCCAAAGGAATCGCGCAAGGAGGGGATGCCTCCGACGCCGGTAGCCGTAAACCGGGTCACTCTGGATTCCCGCGGAAGAATTTATTGTGTCAGTGAAGAGATGGGCAGAATCTATGTTTATGAGAATCCGGAGACTTTCCTGTTTCAGTTCGGACAGAAGGGAGGATCTTTCGGCAAATTAAGCCGTCCGGTGGGAATTGCGGCTGACTGCGCACAGGAATTAATCTTTGTCATAGACTATATGCGGCATACTTTATCCATGTATAATTTAAACGGCGTGTTCCTCCAGGAATATGGAGGCCAGGGGGAGAAAGTCGGCTGGTTCAGTCATCCCGACCATATCTGCCTGGACAGGGAAAATCGGCTGATCGTGGCAGACTCGTTCAATCACCGTCTGCAGGTCCTGGCCATTCATTCACCATAGAGAAGCTGAAAAAAGCCTTCGATGGGTAGTATATTTTTTATAAAAATACCGAAATACTAAATAGAGGCATAACAATTGGAGCAGCGAATTGCTCAAGAACAGCAAGAGGAATTAAGAATAACCTCGGTTAGGAGTGAATCTTGGAAAGGGGGCGCTTAAACGTGAAAAGAAGAGAATTTTTCCGGAATCTCTGTGTAGTGGCACTTATCAGCGGGTTGGTTTTTATCCAGAGTCTATCCAGTGAGGCAGGGGTAAAGGGGCCCTGTTCCGAGTGTCATACCATGCACAACAGCCAGGATGGAGCGGTGGTTAATGAGGTTAACGGCCAGGAATTGGAGGCTCAGTCGTTTTTGATCAAGGGAGCCAATCTGAATCTGGGAAATCCCTGCCTTGGCTGCCATAAAAGAAATGCGAGCGGCCAATATTTTAAGGATCCGGCGAAGGAGAATCCGGAGACGAAGGAAAATACCGATGCCCCTCAGGTCAATGTCAATCTCGAATCGACCGATGGTAAAATGTCGGCTGCGGGGACCTATTACTATGTAGCGAAAGACAAAACCGAGAGGGATGGGAAATCCTGCCGCAAGGGGCATAATGTCGCGGGCATGGAGGACGATAACAGCGGCAATGAAGATGAGCTGCTGGGAGTCATTCCTCCCGGCGGAACGGAAGATTGCATCAGGAGCGATGTCAGTAATCAGTTGACCTGCGCGGGAGCGTCCGGCTGTCACGGGAACAGGAATATATCGGATCCGCTGGCTTCGATCAAGGGCGGGCATCACAGTCCGGCCACTAATAGCTATGAGGGCCGGTATCGGGATGGAAACACGGTAGCCAGCAGTTATCGCATGCTCTATCATGTCAGGGGAAGAGTTGCCAGTAACTGGGAATATGGGGACCATGCTGATAAATTCCTCGAGCAGATCGATCTGAGTGGCGAAGATGTAAATATTTATCAGGGAACTGATAAGGGGGTCCAGGGTGATAAAAGAGACCCCGGCCCGGACCGCTCGATTAACGGCTTTTGTGGTGAGTGTCATGGATGTGCCAGCGATACGACCGGAAATGGTTTTCACAGCCTTGAAGGTTTGAAGGGATCCAGCCAAAGCGAAATGAGCTCTCCCTGGAAACGGCATCCGACCGATATCGTCATGAAGCAAAATACTGCCTATTGGAACTATCCGGGTGTCGATGGCAAGGACTATTCACAGGAAGTGCCGGTTGGTTTTGCCAAGATCACTAAGACCGGCTCGGTGAATGAACTCCAGAAATCAGAACGGGTTGTCCTCTGCGTATCCTGTCATAGGGCACACGGATCACAGTATGATGATTCTCTGCGATGGGACTACAATGAGATGCGAACCACTTCAACCAAGGGGGATGGCTGTTTCCGGTGTCATACGGATAAGTATAACAGGCAGGATTAATACATTTCCTTCGGCAGGATTTTTCGGATACTATTTTATACTTAGTAGTGCTCAAGAAGTAGAGATGGATGAGAAATTTGTACCTAAGAAGGCAGTATGTAAGAGTATTATTTACATTCTTATGTGCTGTGTGGGATTTCCCTCCTTTGCTGTCGCCGGGGGGGGGGCAGGTATCAGGACGGAGTGGCTTTTCGATGTGCGGGGAATCCAGAAAGGTCACTCCTTCAATCATCCTCTGGGAATATTCCTGGATAACTCTCAAAAGAAGATTTATATTGCAGATACAGATAACCGGGAGGTGGCCGTATTCTCCCTTTCGGGAGAACCATTAGGCATACTCCGGACTGAGCGTCCGCTTTCCCGCCCGCTGGGGGTGTTGAGCGATGCGGAGGGGAAAATTTATATCAGCTATCGGGATAAAGAATGCCTGGAGATTTTCGATGCCGGGGGAAAATTTCTCTCCTCCCTTCCCTCCCCTGAATTGCTGAAGGATCATGGATTTTCAGCAGGAAAGTTCGTGCTGGGTCCGGGAGGCAGGATATATGCAGTCAATCGAAAAACCGGCGAAATCTGGGTGTTTGAGCGGAATGGATCTTTAGCCTTCCGCTTTGGCGGCAGAGGATCGGGGAAAGGCAAATTTCAGCTTATCACCGACATCTTCTTTCGGGAAGGAAAGATTTACCTGAGCGATTCTCAGGGGATTCCCGTGCAGGTATTCAGTCTGGAAGGCAAGTATCTCGGCTCCTTCGGAAGGCATGGTCAGCACGAGGAAGACTTTTCTTTTCCCCAGAGCATTTGTGTAGACCGACATCAGAGGATATGGGTAGTGGATGCTTTCCGCCACCGGATCAAGGTATATGATCAGGAGGGTAACTATTTATCCGGCTTTGGCACTTATGGAACGGAAGCGGGGAAATTTTGTTTTCCCGTCGATCTTGACTTTGATGATCAGGACAGGATATATATATTAGAAAAAAGCAGCAATAGATTTCAGGTATTTCAGATTGAGGGAAAACAGGGATTAGAGACAGGGCAAGGAGAGAAGACGAAACATGTAGATAAAAGATAAGAGAAAACATGGCGTGCTGTTGGAAGAAGTAGTAGGTGATGGATAATTAGCAAGTTAGGTAAGAGTGCTCCCCCTAAATTAATGGCATATATTGCTCTTTTGGAATTAGACGTGAAGAAAGCGGTCTCTATCATTGTATTCTGCGGTATTTGTATAATTTTCCCTCTTTCTCTTGCTCGCGCAGGGAACTACCATATCAAAGGCCAGAACCTGAACTGTTATGACTGTCATACTCTCCATTTCAGTCAGGATGGCGCTACTCCACAGGTTCCTGACGGAGCGCGGCCCTGGGGAGAAGGACCGCAGGATTACCTTTTAAAAAATACCACTTCCGAAATGTGTCTCATGTGCCACGATGGTTATAACCTCGAGGCACCGAATGTCATGTATTCCACCTCCCGCGATTACCAAAGCTCAGCCGGTTATCTCGGTGAAGAGAAAAACGCCGACAGCGGAGTCTTCGGCCACACCCTGAACAGTCCCAACCCTCCCCCCGGGTATCAGGGAACATGGAACAGGACCCTGTCCTGTACTTCCTGTCACGATCCTCATGGCAATTCATATTATCGGAATCTTCGGCCAAAACCTTTAGCTGATTCTGCAAATTCTCCAGTGACGTATTTTATCGGCACGTCGGTGAGTGGAAATGAAGACAAGGGTATTCAGATCGCGGTTGATAGTGCCGATGCTTCCTCCTCACCCTATGATTTGACAAAAATCATTTACCGGCAGGAAGGAGAGGCAGGAGAGGATACGGTGGGGCTTTCCTTCTGGTGTGCCGGATGCCATCCGGCTTTCAATCAGCGGGGTGATGTCCAGGGGACAAGAACACTCCATCCGACCTATGGTATCACCATGTCCCAGGCCAAGCCCTCCATCAGCCAGTGGTGGTCAGCTACTGCCTCCGGGCCCCCGACCCGGCCTCCGACCGTAACGTCATCATCAGATACGGACCGGGGATCGGACCGCCCCTTTTGCGGGAGCTGTCATAAGGCTCATGGATCAACCCACCGCTACGGGCTGCTGTGGGAAAACCCTGCCAGTCCCGATCGAGAGGGGGGGCAGTATATGCGGGATACCTGTCAGGCCTGCCACCATATCGGGAACGGGCACTATGAATCCAGTCCGCACGCTGATCCAAATTTCGGGGTCTATCGGGTACCGGAATTCGGCAGGGGTGAGTGCGAGCAATGCCACCGGCAGCATGGCACCGCGAACAACCCTCAGGGCAATGCTCATAACCTGTTCGCCGAGAGCAATAAATCTTTTTGCCTGACTCCCGGATGTCACTGGGAAGTCCCGGCATCCTATCCGCTTTCGGAAGAAAAACTGCCGCAGGGGGCCAAAGCCCGGATCAGCCTGACGGTAGATGCCGGCAATGATCGGGCCTTTCTCGGCTACTTTGAGCTGAATTCTGAAATCAACAATACAGCGGTACGGCTCGGCGGCCTCCAATACCGGGGTAGGTGGCCGGGAGCTTTGGCCTACAATAACGAGCAATATTCTCCTCACGGCAGGGAAAACGGGGCCATGCCCAACGAGGGTTCCTGCATGAACTGCCACAGCCCTCATGGTACCGAGAGCCGGTTTGATATGCTCCAGTTGCCCTATGAAGGAACCTCAGGATCAGGCATTGCAGGGGCGGACAATTATGAGCTGTGCCTGAGCTGCCATAGTGAGAATGGGCCGAGCGGCATGAGGCCGGAAACGAAAAGAATCGCTGACTACTACAGCCAGGATGACCTGTACTCAGGCCATAAGATCAAAAGTGACGGCGGTTTCGCCAGACCAGGGGATAAACTGGCCTGCTCAAACTGCCATAACCCGCATGGTTCAATGGGCAATAACCAAAGCGGACCAAACCTCCATCTTCTTTCCGACGAGCGGCCGGGCTGGCGGGAGCTCGACACCCTGAATGATCCGAATTCTTCCCGCAGGTTCTGCTTTGGCTGCCATGTTCCCTCGAATAAGCCTGAAGTCAAGTCCGTCGTGGAAGGGATTACCATGAAGCCGATTCCCGACTTCGCTGAGCACCGGGATGGAGAGGGATCGACAGAGAGTTGTCACAGTTGTCATGGCAGCAGCTACGATGCCCCTGATTCGGAAAACGTTCATCATCTCTCACCAGGCAGTTGTGATAAATGCCATGCGGATCAGGGAGCCTGGCAGGCCAAAAAGTACAGCGGCCCCCATGCCTATCATACGGATAAATACGCCTTTGCCTGTGAGGTTTGCCATGCACGAATGAACCATACAGCCGGCAAGGCCATTCATGGCAATGGCAAAGCGCCCGGATCGAATTGCCAATATGCGCAAGTTTGCTTCCACGACGGGTCTGATTCAATCGAGTGGAAAAATCAGATTCTCCACCAAAAAACCTACCGATACCGATCGTTGTATCACAATCCATATCTCGACAATGCCGGGATTACGCCAGGTTATGATGCCTCAACCTATGACCTGCCCGATACCTGCAAGGAGGATCCCATTGATCCCAATCGGGTTTTCTGGACCGATCAGAGCACCTTCAGCGGGCATAATTCGTGCAGTACTGTCTGGTGCCACAGTAATGCCAATCCGCTCAGTCTGCCGAACCATCCGCGGGAGAACAGCTATCAGGCTAACCCGTCTTTCGCCCTGACCTGGGACGATCACAACGCAAATCGGTGCAATAATTGTCATGGCTTTATTGATCTCGATCAGCCAGCTGACACCTGGCAGCTTTCCTCGTACCATCGAAAGCATATCGTAGTCACTACCCCGAATAAAGACACAACCGGCATGGCCAAGATCCTGTGCACCAAGTGTCATGCCGGAACCTGCACGGATAACGAAAACACCATCCGGGAAGATATCGGGTATGCGAACCACGTCAATGGGAAAAAAGACATAATTTTTGCCGATCCCAATGGAAAATATGCCGCTGATCGCACCTGTAGTGTAAATTGCCACAGCCGTGACGGGAGGCTCCTTTCCGTTTCCTGGGAAGAGCAGAATCCCGAATCGGTCTGCGGCACCTGTCACGATGTTTTCGGTCCCGGCAGGACGATTTCCAAGGACGGGCATGCTGTTCACCTGATTTCCGACCGGGGACCCGGTCCCCATTCACCGGAGCAGTGCAATGACTGTCATACCTCGCACGACGATCCGGCCCATTGCAACGGGGTGCCAGACTTCAAGGATGGCCAGACCCTGGCTCAGACCTCGGTGTGCGATAAGTGCCATAGCCCTGGAGGCGACTATGATGGAGTGAACGATCCTTCCATCGGGGCCAAAGCCAATTGGAAATCCGGCGGTGTATATGTCCAGGCTCCTGACGGGAAACTGGAGCTTAGGGGGGGCAGGGAGAAATGGTGTGTCGGCTGCCATGATAAGGAGCCTGCCGCCAGCCGCAGCGACGGTTCCGGCGTGAGTGCACCGAACGTGGCCGGAGATGAAACCGCTCTTACTCAATACGGGAGAGGGTATGGCTATTTCGTAACCGGTCATGGTCTGGAAGAAGGCAAGTCCTATCCGGGCTCGGAGGAAAGAGGTGCCGGGGCTTCCTGCACGGATTGTCATGATGCCCGCCTTGGCCATATCGACCATGCTCACCGGACATATTCAGCCAGCAGGAACAATTACCAGGCCGGCTACCGCCTTAAAGCCTCTGCCCTGGCGAATGATCCGGCCCGGCCGATGGATATCCCCAGAACAGCGAGCACCGGCCCGAACAATAATCCTCAGCAATACTGGCAGGACTTTGCTCTCTGCTTCCAGTGCCACGACCGCTTTGCACTTTTGGGGAATGGAGTGAGCTCTGATCAAAGATACCTGAAAGATCCTCTGCAAACGAATTTTTATAACAGCAGCTATCTCTATGAAAACAGCGATAAGAGTGTCAATCTGCACCTTTCCCACTTGTCCGGAAGAGGCGGCGGGGGCAACAATCCCGATTGGACATCCAGTTGGAACAGCACGGGGGATTCTGCCATGAGCTGTCCTGCCTGCCATAATGTCCACGGCTCCCCAACTCCCCGGATGATGCGTCATGGTGAGCTTATCAGCACTCCGGGTACTTCGGATAAGGTTCCGGGCCTGAATTTCCGGTATCAGCCATCGGGTTCGACTCTGCCCGGAAGCACGGGAGGGGAGATTTTCAGCCAGTTCAGCGCGGGAAGAGGTACAATTTCACAGAACAGGATTTGTGAGACCTGCCATCCAGCCTATGTGAAATATACCCGGACACCGTATATCAACCCTGACAATATCAATCCTCAAATCGAGAGTGTTGTGGCCTGGAATGGTCCCACCGGCGGCAGGGGAATCGACGATGGAGATCAATTGGTTATTACCTTTACCACGGCCACCAATGGCCCGCAAGTGATCAAGCTGCCGGAAGATGTGAAATTCGGCATCAAGATTTATGGAGACAGTAACTGCACCCTGGAAAAAGCATGGAGCACCCCCGCCAATATTGAATGGTCGTCAGCAGGCGGCCGTTCCAATGATACTTTGCGCCTGATCCTGCGGAAGGAGGGTACGGACATTGCCATTGGCGATTATCTGAGAGTGCTTCCGGGAAATCTCGAGGGAATTGTCGGCGGCATTAGCCGTCAGATTGACTCGTCGAGGGAGATGACGGGGACATTCGATTGTGCCCTGGTCAGGGTCTGTGCAGAAAATCAATCTCAGAGTGAGGAGCCGGGAATTCAGGAGGGAGATCAGGTAACTGTTTACTTTTCAGGGTCCATCGATGTCGGCAGTGGAGGCACTTCGCTGACTGCGGCCAATATTGATCAGGCCCTGCGGCTGAGCAGCGGCCATACCTGGGGGCAGGTAAAGGAGATCAGGTGGAATGCTCCTGCCAATGATACTCTGACCATAATCCTTGGCAATGAACAGCCTGCGGCCACAATTGCAGTTGGAGACAGTATCACCCTGGGGGATATCATCCGCGATCAATCTGCAAATATCTTAAGCGGCTCAGCCATACTTGAAGGATCGTTTGATTCTTATCCCCTGCTCAGCCCGCTGGCTGTATACAGCTCTAATATTCCGGGTCCGCCCTGGGGTAATACTATGAAATCGATCGATGGAGACCCCAATACCCTCTGGTTCCTTGGCCCTTCGGCGGAAGGAAAGATCAGTTACGATCTGGGAACAATGTACCGAGTTTCCAGGGTTTGGATTTCCAGCGGTGGCAGTGGAGGAAATGCTTCGGCAAAAGTCTGGGTTACCGCCGGTCCGGAGTATGACGAAACAGCTCCGACTCTTGACTCCTGGCAGATACCGGTAACTCAAGGGTGGCATTCCAGTCCCCAATTCGATGCCGTAGGCCGGTATTTACGGATCGAGGCCAGGAAAATCGGGAACGGTCCTCTCGGTGAGTTGTTTCATGAAGTGGCATTCCAGGGAACGACCGCGCTTCCCCATGTCAATCCCCGAATCCTTGGTGTAGAGGCTCGGAACAATGCCTCAGGCGGTGCGGGAGTTGATGACGGGGATCAGGTGGTTATTACCTTCAATGTATCCACCAACGGCCCTGAGGTGATCAGGGGGCCGGCTGACGTGGAATCGGTCCTGAGTGTGTATGGAGATGCCAACCACAAGGTTGAAACCCGCAAGAGCTGGGGTACCCCCGGCAGTATCGAGTGGTCCGCTGCGGGCGGGCAGGCCAATGATACCCTCACCATAATCCTGAAAAAGGAAGGGGCTACCCTCGCTGCCGGAGATCATGTTGAGGTATCCTCCCTCAAGCTGAAGGCACGGGCAGGAGGGTTTGAACTTCCGATTATCTCATCCCGGGTGATTACCGGAACCTTCGACTGCTCTCTGGCCAGGGCCGTTGCCGGAAATCAGTCACAGAGCCCGGAGCCGGGAATCCAGGAGGGCGATCAGGTGATCATCTCCTTTGCCGGGAAGACCTTTGGCAATGCGATAACCGCAGAGACGATCAACACGGCCTTGCAGGTAAATAACGGTCATTCCTGGGGTCAGGTCAAGGCCATCGAATGGAACGCCCCTGCCAATGATACCCTGAAGATAACCTTTGGCTCCGGCGCTCCGGTTCCCACAATCGCTGTTGGCGATACTATTACCCTGGGCGATATTATCTGCGATCAATCCCAGCACCCGATCATAGGGTCGGTTACTCTCACAGGATCATTTGATCCGCCGGTGGCCACCTGGCGGACACCAGAGGCCATCCACAGCTTCAGCCCGACCTGGGGCGGGAATACCAATGCCGCAAGATCGATCGACAGCGATCCGAACACCATGTGGACTGTTCTGGACGGGACAGCGCGTATTACCTATGATCTGAAAACGCAGCATCAGGTCTCCAGCATCCGGTTCTTCAGCACTAGTGGTGGGGTAAAAGTTTCGGTCAAGACCTGGGTCACCGATGAGCCGGTTTATGATCCCAACAATCCAACAACCGGCCCCTTCGAGATATCAGGAGTTTCAGGGTGGGCTGCAAGTCCGTATCAATTTTATTCCAAAGGCCGCTATCTCACCCTGGAGGTCAAAAAGCTGACTCCCGGACCTCTCAGCAGTTACATCGCCGAAGTGCAATACCAGGATGGTGAGATTCCGTTACCTGATATCAGTCCGCAGATTCTCAAGGCTGAAGCCTTGAACAGCATCTCCGGCGGCACGGGAGTTGATGACGGGGACCAGATGGTCATTACCTTCAATGTATCCACCAACGGCCCTGAGGTGATCAGGGGGCCGGCTGACGTGGAATCGGTCCTGAGTGTGTATGGAGATGCCAACCACAAGGTTGAAACCCGCAAGAGCTGGGGTACCCCCGGCAGTATCGAGTGGTCCGCTGCGGGCGGGCAGGCCAATGATACCCTCACCATAATCCTGAAAAAGGAAGGGGCTACCCTCGCTGCCGGAGATCATGTTGAGGTATCCTCCCTCAAGCTGAAGGCACGGGCAGGAGGGTTTGAACTTCCGATTATCTCATCCCGGGTGATTACCGGAACCTTCGACTGCTCTCTGGCCAGGGCCGTTGCCGGAAATCAGTCACAGAGCCCGGAGCCGGGAATCCAGGAGGGCGATCAGGTGATCATCTCCTTTGCCGGGAAGACCTTTGGCAATGCGATAACCGCAGAGACGATCAACACGGCCTTGCAGGTAAATAACGGTCATTCCTGGGGTCAGGTCAAGGCCATCGAATGGAACGCCCCTGCCAATGATACCCTGAAGATAACCTTTGGCTCCGGCGCTCCGGTTCCCACAATCGCTGTTGGCGATACTATTACCCTGGGCGATATTATCTGCGATCAATCCCAGCACCCGATCATAGGGTCGGTTACTCTCACAGGATCATTTGATCCGCCGGTGGCCACCTGGCGGACACCAGAGGCCATCCACAGCTTCAGCCCGACCTGGGGCGGGAATACCAATGCCGCAAGATCAATCGACAGCGATCCGAATACCCCCTGGTCCGTCCTGGACGGGACAGCACGAATTACCTATGATCTTGAACCGGAATATCAGACACAATATCAGGTTTCCCGCATTCGGCTCTTCAGCCGTGACAGCAGGGGGAAAGCTTCGGTAAAGGTCTGGGTTACCCCTGACCCGGTATACGATCCGGAAGCTCCAACATATGGCCCTTATGAGATATCACAGGTTGCGGGGTGGGCCATAAGCCCTGAGTTTGACGCCAGAGGCCGGTATCTCACCCTGGATGTCAGGAAGCTGCTTCCCGGGCCTCTTGGCAACTGGATTGGCGAAATACAATTTTTCGGTATGGCTCCTCCTGCTTCTCCCTGAAAAAAACAAAAGACAGAGGGAAGTCCAGAGAAAAGCAGAGGAGTGGGAGTGAGTGAAAACCGGTATAAGGTTAAAGAGAAAAATATCAGATTATGGCAGGTTATTCTCTCCGGTTAACGGGCGAGCAGGTGGAATGGATATGAGCAGGAATCTTCTGGTAACTATCATAAGTATGGTGATCGTGAGCGGAATAGTATTGGCAGATCAGGGAATTGGTCTTGCCAAAATCATGGTGGATTATCAAAAGGGCGGTGTGGAGCTTTCCTGGACTGAGCCTACTCAGCGAATCACCGAGGAGCGGCTGTTGTCTTCAGAAATCGCCGGCTATAATATCTTCCGGAGTCTGATCGGTGAGAATGACTATCGGAAAATCAACCAGGAATTGATCAGGCAGACCAGATATCTTGATCGGCACATCGAGTGGGGGAAGTGCTATTCCTATGCCCTGACCACAGTTGATTACCGGGGACTCGAAAGTCCCCGTTCCCCAATTGTGCAGGCAGTTGCACCGCTTGCTCCTCCGGCGAAGGTCGAGGCATTCGGCCAGAAGCGAAGCGTCAGGCTGAGCTGGGAGAAGAGTAATAATCCACAGATCCGGGGCTATAATATCTACCGGTCGGAGATATCCGGGCAGAATTACCAGGTGATCGCCTCTGTGCTCGATACAGATGATGAATACCTCGATCAGAAGGTAGAGGTTGGGAAAAACTATTACTATCTGCTGAGTACAGTCGATCTTTCCTGGCAGGAGAGTGCTTTTTCCCCGGAGGTTGGAGCTACACCCCTGGTGATCAGCCAGGAAGAGCTGTCCACTCTGGAAAAGATCGATGGTTTCAGGGCTGACATCGATCATGAAGGGGAGAGCCTGGCGGTCATTCTCCACTGGGAGCCGGTCACTCTGGAAAATCTGGCTGGTTATAGCGTTTACCGCCGGTTAAACACGGACATGGGAAAGGGGCCGGCCTCATATCAGCGGCTCAATAAAGAGCTTATCCGGGTGACGAATTTCCGTGACGAAGAGGTCGTCCCTCAGCAAAGCTATTTCTACCTTATCGCCGCTGTGGATAAAGATAACAATGAGGCCCGGTTTCCCAGGGAAATCTCAATAACCGTAGCTGAGCTTGCCATCAATTCTCTGACTGACGATTCCTCCGGGCGTCCATTGAAAGGGGGAAAGCTGCTGACCATTACCCTGACCGGCACGCCGGGAAAGAAAGCCTCTGCCTCTCTTGAGGGGCTGGCTCAGGATATCCCGTTGCAGGAAACCGATCAGGAAGGTGTTTACTATGGCCAGTATAGTATACCGGAAGGTATCAGCAAGGCAAATATCGCCTTGACCGGCACCATCGAGGACGATCGCGGGGAGAAAATCGGCTTTGTGTCTTCCGGCACGGTTACGATCGATAACACTCCCCCGGCCGGCATTCTTGCAGCGACGGCGGAATTGGTCAGCGATGCTGTTCACCTGAGCTGGGAGCTTCCTGATGGAAGTGACGACGTTGTGGCAGTAAGGGTTTTTCGCTCCCTGGCGGACAATGAGGGGAATGATAGCTTTGGAAAGGCGGAGGATTGTGCCCGGAAGCGGCCCGGAGAGGCGGTCAGCGGAGAAATCAGCCCCCGCATCCGGTCGTTTGATGACCGCTCGTTTCGCCCTCATCAGGGATATTATTATTACCTGATCACCTATGATCAGGCAGGGAACGAATCCTGGTCGCAAGATTGTCTTGCGGTTATCACCCCGGTAGACTCCACTCCCCCGAAAATACATTCGGTCGAAGAGCTCAGCGCACCCGGCACCAAACGACTTGGGGATGTTATTCGGATCCAGATGCTTGGCGAACCCCGGGCAGAGGGCCGATTTTCCATCGGTCCACGGATCCGGCAGCCGTTTCAGGAAGTCAGTCCGGGAAAATATCAGGGAGAGTATACTGTCCAGGCGGGTGATGATCTGGAAAATGAACCGGTCATGGCAGAGTTGACCGATGCTTCGGAAAACCGGAGCACGATGACCGGAAACTTCAAAATTTCGATCGATACCAGAACAGAAGCTGGCAAACCGCCTCAAATCGCGGTCGTAGAGCATAATGCTTTTTCCGTGGCAGGCATGGATCCTCTGGTGGCTGGAGACTCGTTCCGTATTTCGGTCCAGGGTGATCCAGGCTGCACTGCCTATGTGGACATAGGAGCACTGGTTACCCGGTCCGGTCCGGAGGCTGATGTTGAGCTCAGTTGGGAACACGATAACAGCTCATCCGCACGAGGGGAAGGTTTTGTAACTTCGTACCGGATTTACAGCCAACCGGAATTTTCATCTTCACTCATCTTTCTGCCGGGCTCGCAGCCATCCTCAGCCCGGCTGGTAAAAGAGCTGCCTCCGGGGGCCACCTGCTGCCGGATCGAGGATTATCATGGAGGATATCTATCCGTTACCGCCAGGAAAAATACGGGTGATGAGCAGATAATTCTTACCCCGAAAATGCATATTCCCTTAACGGAGGTACAGCCCGGCCTGTACGAAGGCACATACAAAATCCAGCCGGGAGACCGTGTCCGGGAGGGAAAACTGACTGCCTATCTTGTCAATCGGCAGGGAGAAGTTTCTCTTCCCCATGAAGCCGAAGACGCGGTTAGCATCGATACCTCGGTGGCCGTAACCGTAACTCCACGGGAAAAGTGCCTGAAGGCTGACGGCAAATCCAAAACCGAGGTTCGGATTGAAGTCAGCAATGCCAGACAGGTTGGTGTTGCAGATCGGGAAATTGTCATCGAATTATTCACTACTGACGAATACACCGGAATTGCCGGTGTCGGCCGGTTTGATGAGGATAAATACGGGTATGTGGATAATTCCTACCAACTGGTCACCGATCCTGGAGGGATGGCCGATATCCCCTATGTTTCGGGGCTGGCAGCCAAGACCGTGATCATTCGGGCCAAAGATGTGGCTACCGGCTGTGTGGGCCTGAGCTATATCACTTCCTACATCGAAGGTCTGATCAATATTCAGCTTATCGATCCGCCTGCCCGTCAGCGCCTGCGCGCTCTTCAGAGCGGGCCAAGTCTGACCGTATGGGCGGATAATGAATGGCTGACAGCGGATGGCGGGCACAGCAGGACGATCGTTCATGCCAGGGTTTTGGATGCGGAGGGAAATCCTCTGGGAGGGCACCGGCTGAGCTTCGCCATTACTTCGGGAGAGGGCCGGATCGAGGAGATACAGCCCATCACCACCGGCTCCGGTGAAGCCCTGGCCAGATATTTTGCCGGTAAGCATGTCGGCACGGTGGAAATCACGGCGGTTGATACCGTCACCGGAATGAGCAGGAAGGTTTATATTATCCTGAAAAGTGATGCACCGGCCAAAATAGTGTTCGAGGGAACTCCGTTGTCAATTTACGCCGATGGGGCCAGCACCTCAGACCTGACCATTCAGGTCGCGGATATGAATGACAATCCCAGCAGGGGTATCCCATTGGAAGTTGATATTATCCAGGGAAAGGGGAGATTGATCGCTCTGGATAAAGAACTGGTTACCGATTTCCAGGGCGAATGCCGGTTAAAATATCTGGCCGGAACCAAACCGGAAACTGTAACTATTCGGGCAAGGGCTCTATCGGCAGTCCCTGACCCGCAAACCATGCAAAAAGCCAGGATTGCAGAAAAAGGGATGAATTGAGTTGCTTATCGGGGAGATGTGTGACTAGAAGAGGACAGGTATTACTCGCGGTACTCATCATCGTTTCACTTTCTTTCGCCAGTTCCGGCTATAGCCAGCAGATCAGGCTGGGGGCAGACTACCTTTTCGAGAAAGTGCAGGAACCCGATAACAAGGATGAATATAATTTTATTCAGACCTATGATCTCATTCTGGAAAAGCCCCTGCGTCCGCTGTATGATCTCAAGTTTAAACTTCAATTGCGATCCGAGTCGGCAGACCGGGATACCGCTGAGGCGGAAAATAAAAACCGGGGCTGGGAGAGTAAGTATCTGCCATCCTTTTCCCTCCATCTGGGAAACGATGTCATGGGGCTGGATTCAGGGTTCAGTAAAGACAGTATTCATGAGCAGGATATGGATTATGATCTGACCAGGAAACACGCGACTTTTGTCTGGAGCCCTTTTCGCCTGCCGAGGTTCACTGTCCAATACCAGAAAGAGGATAGAGATCTGAGTGACGAAGAAGGCAGTGGCATGCAAAAAGGAGTGACCCTCCGAGAAGATTATGAATTGGTTCTGGGAATCTTCACCCTGAGCCATAGTTACGCAGTGGAGAGAGAAAGGGTTATAGAAGAGGGTGACGATGCAGGCAGTCTGCACAAGGAAGATGACAGCGGGCCGGATTACCATAACTATGATCTCCATAACCGGGGCCAGATAGGGTATCAGTTCTCTGCTTTCGATTCCCGGCTGCAACTGAATTCCAATTATGAATTGTCTCATCATGATAAAAAGGATGAGGAGGCAAACAACAGCTACCGCCTGCTGGAGCAGAAGGCGAATTTCCGCTTTACCGGCCTGCCGGGCAAGAATACAGCCCTGCACTATAACCTGGTTTTGGGAGAGACCCGGAAATGGTCGGAGCAGGACCGGGAAAGAACCCTGGGGAACAATTTGAGGATCGATGTTCTCCCCCATGAGCATCTGCGAAGCATGCTGGAGGTCAGCCATGATAACCGCTGGGAAGCGAAAGAGGATGAGCGCAACAGCGAATTGACCTACGGGCTGCGGATCGAACCGGAAATTCCGGGTTTATTGCTGGACCCCAATGTACCCATGCCGCCTTTGAAGACATCGCTGCTTTTGAGCAGCTCCTTAACCAAGGATAACGGAAGACTTGAATACCGGACAAATTCGGCCCTGCTGAAAGGCTCAACGGAAGTTTATCGGGGAGTCGAGATCCGTACCGATTTTGAGGTGATCAATACGAAAGATTTTCAGGATCAGGATAAAAAATGGGAAGAAAATATTAAAATTGACACCAGCTTCGCCCTGAGGGAGGATCTTAAGTATTATCTTCGGAACGAAAACAGGTGGATCCGTCAGGACCAGGGGGAGGAATTATCTTCTGTCCGCACCTTTG
Organism: bacterium; assembly: GCA_040755755.1. Lineage (NCBI taxonomy): Bacteria > bacterium. The sequence continues at coordinate 56,468 of JBFLZW010000042.1, forward strand.
AAGGTGAAGTCTGGCATATGATTACCTACCGTCCGGCGGATCAGCTTTTTCTGACACTTGATAATAATATCGAATACGGCGATATTGATGAGAGATTGTACGGCTTGCGGATCGGATGGCTTCCCGTGCCCAAGGTGCGCCTCGAAGCACGGTATCAGACTGCCGAGACAGAAGAAGACGAGTACTTTTCGAGCGAGATGAATATCAATATGACTAAGACGTTAAAGTTCAGGATTAAATATACCTATCCGTCAGACGATCAGGTAATCTCTTTCCGATTTACCCTGAAAACTTAATACTAAGGAGGGCATTGTCAGTGTCTGTGAGAAAATTATCAAGAGGCGGATCGATTGCCATCAGTATTATGACGTTCGTTTTATGTATTACCGGATGTTCCGGGGTTAAATCAAAGGTTTACGTGAACCCGAACACGAATTTCGGCTTTATCAAGCGGGTTGCCGTACTTCCTTTCGAGAATCTTACTTCCGATCGTTTTGCAGACAAGAAGGTGCGGGATGTTTTCGTCACCTCACTGCTGTCTACAGAATTGATTGATGTACCGGAACTGGGAGAGGTTCTCAAGGCACTGGAGTCTCAGGGTATTGCCTCCCCGGAGGCGGTAACCGGAGATGTAGCCAAGTCCCTCGGTCAGATACTGGGAGTTCAGGGACTGGTGCTGGGGACAGTCGAAGAATACTCGGTCAACCGGACCATGGCCGGATCCTTCCCCGAAATCGCTGTTTCCCTGCGGATGATCGATGCCAAGACCGGAAATATTATCTGGTCTATCAGCCATACGGAAAAAGGAGGACGGCTCCTTCCCACGGTGTTCGGTATCGGCGAGGATACGTTAAGTGAAGTCACCGTCAAGGCTTCCAAGAGAATCGTGGACACTCTTGTATACGAATAACCGGAAACGACGATGAGTAATAAAAAGCTCAAGCTCTACCTCTGCCTTCTGGTCATTCTGCTTGCCGGGGGAATCCTTGTGGGGAATGGGGGGCAGCTTGTGGCTGCAACCGGATCCGAAACAAAGGCTGCTCTTCCCGCTATAGCCGTTCTGCCGTTTGAGAACCTGAGCGGTCAGTTCGGCGCGAGCGAAGAGGTTATGGCAGGGCTGAAAGGCTTATTGCAGAAAGAGTTTTCCCTGGTTTCCGACAAGCAGGTCGAGGCAGTTCTTGCCGAATTGCAGGTAAGGCATACAGGATTTCTCACCACTGGCCAGATCATCGAAATCGGCAAGCGTCTGAAGGTTGAAACCCTTTTACTGGGAATGATCGATACCTATCGGCAGAGGCCTGTTCCCCAGGTATCATTTTTCTGCTCTCTGGTTTCAGCCAGAGGGAGCGCACCCATGCTGTGGTCACAGTATTTCTGCGCTGGCGGACAAGAGCAGATTTATCTGCTGCAAAGGAACCGGCCTGTCACATGGTCAGCATTAATACACCAGGCAGCCGAAGATTTCATCCGGTCTTTACCGAAAAATAGAGAAAGACAATAAGATTGCATCGCATAACAATAGCATTCAATATTAACAGCAGAGGAAAGGGAACATGGAGGATCGCCATTGTCCCCCTCCTGGTGATCCTCATTGGCATCGCTGGCTGCACGGCTTTTTCGCCCAAGCAAGCTGCCGTGGCTGTACGAAAAGAAAAATTACGGCGGATCAAACGGATTGCGGTATTGCCATTTAATAACCTGAGTGACCGGCTCGATGCCGAGGTTATGGTAACCAATCTCCTGATCAGTGAAATTTCCCGCGACGGGAAATTATCGGCAGTCAAGTATGGGGATGTGCATGAATTTTTATTGCAGCAAAAGATACAATCTACCGAAACAGTAACCAGAGAGATATTGAAAGGTCTGGTGGAGAAGTTTTCCGTTGATGGTGTCATGCTGGGAACTATCACTGCCTACCGGGAATGGAACCCTGACAGGAGCGGGGATCCGCCGATGGTGGAGATATCCGCCAGGCTGGTGGATTGTGAAACCGGAAAGACTCTCTGGTTCAGCAGGGGAAAGAGAACGGGGCAGGATGAAAGACTGATATTTGATATCGGTGAGACCAGGTTTTGCTCTCAGCTTGCTCAGAAGGTGGTGAAGGACTTTGTAAAGGCTTTTCGGGCCGGCAGTTGAGAGGGCGGCAGTTTGGTGAGAAGAGAGAAAAACAGGTCGGGTCGCTGTCGTGCCAAGCTACTTCAAAAGGCTAATATTACCCATTATGATCATGGTAGGGGCCATTATGCTGCCCCGGGTGCAAATTGCCTCCTCGGATGCCACCTTTGCGGATAACCGCTGTCTGCCCTGTCATGAAAATGTTTTCGATCAATTACCAGCAAAAAGTGTACATAAGCCCTTCGAGGAAAGAAAATGTTACCAGTGCCACCAGTCCCAGTTTCCGGGGCTGTTAGAGCACTCATTCACTTTTCCGGAGCTTGCTCCTGACCATACCTTTGCTTTTGCATTGAAAGGGTTTGGGGCGGAAAATGCACTTCAGGTATCTTCGCTCTATTCTTTTTCTCCCAGAGATATTGATATCAACGGTGCAGCATTGAGCTTTCCCGGCTCGGACGGCTTTCCCCGGATCAGTATTGTCAGAGATGTCCGACAGACTGACATTCTCAAGCTCAGTTGGACGACAACCGGGCCAAAGAGCTGCATCCTCGAATGGGGTGAGCTGCAAGGCTCAATGGGTCAGACCCAATCGGTTCATGTTGAAAAATTGCCCCTTGGGGTGGAGATTGGCATTACAGCCTGCTATCAGTGTCATCCGAAAAATAAGCTGGGCATATCCCATCCGGTGAATGTTGTGCCTTCTCCGAATATACGGGAAAAAATGAAAACCTCCGGTCTGCCAACCGGGAAAAATGGATTATTGCTGTGTGTCACCTGCCACTTCCCCCATGCGAGCGGCAAGGAATCCCTTGGGCGGAAAGCGGTCAGTGAGGAACTTTGCGTGGCCTGCCATTCAAAAGAGATTTATAATCCAGAATGAGGGCCTGACAGTTTCAAAGCGTGCACAGGAGAGTAAATAGGAGAGTAAAATGGAGCATGTCCATCACAAGAGAAAATGGCTTAATCCCGGAATAAAAAGGGAGATGCAGCTTCGGATTTTCATCAGGATTTTGCTCATCGTGGTTATCTCCTCAGTAATCAGCGGAAGCATTTTTTACCTTTACAGCAACCGGACAATCGAGTCAACGTACCGGCAGTTTCATGTTCAATTGCATAATATGCGGCAGGTCCTGATCCCCTGGACACTGGTGGCTCTTGGCCTTGGCGGATTTGCGGCTTTTGCGGCCGCACTCTTTTACCCCCAGAAAATAGCCGGTCCCATTTACCGGCTGGAACGGAAAATTCAGAGTATTGGCCGGGGAAACCTGAACGGGGAGATTCGACTGCGGCCAGGCGACGAGCTGCATGATCTGGCCAGAGAGATTAACCAGATGGGGGTCAGCTTACGAGAGCGGCTGCTGTCGGCCAGGAAGGCATCTGATCGGCTTGAGACCATGATCCGGGAAGACCTTTCCCGTCATTGTTCGCACGAAGTGGTTGACAAATTACACCATGAGAGCGTCGAGTTAAGAAGAATATTTGATGAATTTACCCTGTAGGACCGGTATGTCTTTATCGAAATCATACCACCGGATCGATTTTTTCTTTCTTGCCGTGGTAGTGCTTTTTATTCCCGTCACCAGTAGTTGTATTTCCTCCCTGCGACCGAAAAGTAAGGTCATCGCACGTATCGATAATTTTCTCATCACCGGCGATGATCTCATGGAGGAACTGCGGCGGTTCCATCTCCGGATGATGCGCTCCGGGCAGGCCACTAATCTTGATATTTCCGGTTTTCTCAATGAGCTGATCGACCGCAGGCTTATCATCCAGGAAGCGCAGCGAATGGGGCTTGACCGCGATCCCGGTTTCAGGAGGGCATTGGCTGACGAAAAGGAGCGCATCTGCCTTGAATTGCTCCGCAGGGAAAAGATCGAAAAGCCTGCCGGATCACTGACCCAGGAGGATATCGATTCATACTTCCAGGCCACTGGCCAGCCTTCACCCCGATTGTCCAACCTGAGCCGCATTGAAGCGCATAAGGTGAAGATGTGGAAGGAGGAAAAGCACAGTCAGGCTTATGTGCAGGAATTGAGGCAGCGGGCAAAAATCGAGATTTTCGAATCGAGGATGGCTGATCCGACAGCCCTGCGGAAGAGTTCGGATCCGGTTGCCCTCGTCAATGGAGAGGATATCCGTGGTCAGGACCTCTTCGAGGGAATAACGGCCAGGGATGACGCCGGGCCTTCGGCCACGGGGACCCGAAAGGAGCTTGACCGTCTGATCGGCTATTGGCTGCTGCGGCAGGAGGCCAACCGGCTGGGATATCCGGCCAGAAAAGAAGTAAAAGACCATATGCGGCGGTATGAGGAGGATCTTCTCTACCGGACCTTGTGTCAAAAAGTGATCGCCTCGAAGGTGCAGGTTGAGCGTGAAGAGATAGAACGCTACTACCAGGACAACCGCTCCAATTTTACGACTGATACGATGGTTTCTCTTGACGAGATCAGGGTCAGGGATCCGAATTCAGCCCGGGAAATTCATCGTGAATTGCTCCAGGGAGCTGACTTTGCCTTTCTGGCCAGCCAGAGGGCCTCGGAGTTGCCGGGTGGCCAGCCCGACAGCGGAAAGTGGGTATCGGTTCAAAAGATGCGGCCAGAGTTAAAGCTCCTGGTATCGGACCTGAAAGAAGGGGAGATAAGCGCCCCCGTACGATTGGGCGAAGAGTATTCCATTTTCAGGGTAAAGGGGAAAAAGGGCGGAGAACAGATCCCCCTGGAAAAAGCCAGGGTATGGATCGAACAGGAGATAGGCGGGATGAAAGCCCGCTCGGTGACTCAGGAACTGGTCCAGCGCCTGCGGGCGGATTCCAAAGTCGTTATTGATGAGCGTAACCTGCGCGAATTGACCTCAGCATATCAACCTTGACAACCTTCTTTAAAATCTGTTAATCCTTATGGTAAGGATCAAATTATTAAATAATCTCAAATTTGTTTGAGCCCCACTGGTTAGGCAAGAAATCCGTACTTTGAGAGCGGTCAATCAATGATTCTACGGTTAGATAATAGTAATTTTTTTACTGAGCCGATGTTTCAGTTCTTAAAACAATGTTACAAATTTGTAAATCAAGAATGGCAGCATGCTGTTCGTGAACAATTGCCTGACCAAGGCTTTGAGTTACGCTTCCGTGAAAGTTGTGTGAAACATCTTTCAGATTGGAATATCTCTCAAGGGCACGAAATGTGCCTCGGATGCGGGCTTGACACTGCGTCTGGTGTATTACATGAAGTTGATATTGTTGCACAGCATCCAGATTTAACAGCCATTCTTGAGATAAAAAACCGCCAGACCTTTCCGCCTGATAAAAACGATGTAATCATCTTTTTTGCAAAGATTTTCGATTACTTGGCTCTTAATCCAACTCTTTTGTTAAAAGAAATATGTCCTGCATTTATGTCTAACACTCACTTTGAGGAGAGTGCATTAGCTGCCTGTTTAGGATTAGGAATTCATCCAATTGGACCTGATTTGCGGCCTCTGCCGATTCTTTTTGATAACGCAGGGAGGATGGAAGTCGAGCGGCAAAAAGGTACTGTATTGCCTTCGGATGTGCTTGACCAGTTTGAAGATTTTTGTGCTCAACTCAACCGCTTTTGCTCTATTCTCAGTGAGACGTGGTTGAGTAGTCGATGTGGTTACCAGTCAGAGGACCGGATTGTGCTCAGAGCTGCAGGATATCTGCATACACGAGAATTAAGTCAGGAATTTAGGCAGCTTAATAATGATTGCTCACGATTGGTAGGTGAGTTTAAAAAGGCAAAACATGGGGCTGCTGTATGAAAATTACAAGCTACAATATAACCGATGTTAGTTATCATTATATAGGACTTCGGGTATTAGCGGGCCTATCCTCAACAGCGCGCAGAGAGGAACAAACAAGTGCTATCTCACGCAATGTTCTGAAATATGTCAGTGATAAGGCCCTGCGTCTGATGTTGCCGGAGCCAAAGGGAACTTTTGAGACAATTGGAGAAAAAGTCTGCCAGGAATTGGTACATTTTCAGTTTGCCCGATCTATCAAGGGATCCTACCAACTGACTGATACTGGTAAGCACGTTCTCTCCTTGTTGAATGAGGGTAACTACGTTGAATTACGCCGTACGATGGTGACGGCTCATCTCCAAGTGTATGATAATCTGCGATCTATTGTACAAAAGTATCTTGATATAGGGTGCATCTGGTTGCCAATTGTCGAAGCCGGGCATCTTAGCATGGATGGTTATATCCAGTGGTTGCTTGAACCAACATTTAACGGTGAAGCTTCTACTCTTGCATCTGCTGTTTTGAAAAATATTCAGGGTAAAAGTCCCAAAAAAGTGGAAGATGCTTTAAGAGAAATCATTTTGCGCAAGGTTTTCTCTGATATATCAATTAGCGTACCACTTTTCCATGCCCTTTGTGACCGTTTGGTCAGCCTGCGGCTATTGAATGTAATGCGAGCCAATATCCAAGGTAGAGAGTTTGCCAAGAGTTATTCACCCTGTGTAGCCGCTTCACCGCCGCATGAGTGGTATATACCATTGAACGTTTCACTTGCTTCTGGTGGGACTTTCATGCTCTATTTTTGCGAGCCAAACATGGCAGATAAAGCTACTCAGGCCGAATTGGTAAGCGCACTGGACAAGGCGTTTTCTGAATTGCCTTCAAAGGCGGGATATTACGATTTACCCGAAGTGCGCGATTTTGTATGTGCGCATCTGAGAATCCCTGATGCAGCTTTTGATGAAGGAATCAATTATCTGCTTGACCAGAAGCCATCGGTTTTGACTGTTGGTTTGCACTATGAAGGCATCTCTGGCCGCCGTAAACCACTTTCACGGAGCCGTGAGACAAGCCAGCTCTACAATCTTGTAAGGAGAGTATAATGGTAGTACTTCCTAAAAGGAGTATTGGTGTTAGCAAGTCACTTTATTCACCACTTGGGCTTAAGGATCTGCCATTTCCAACTGAGCCTGTAGTCGATCCTTATAACAATGATCCCCGCCGAAATGGTGCTATCTATGCAGAGTCGCCTGTAAAGCGCGAAATTGAAAAATTTGAGCAATTGCTCATCCGTCCTAATGATTTTCCCAATCGTGTTCGTTTGTCGTATCTTTGGTCAAAGGGAGATAGAGAGAGCGGACGTGGTATGGGTAAGACTGCACTGCTACGCTATTTCAGGCAAAGGATAAATAGGGATTGGGGACAAACTGAATTTAACGGGCAATTTTCGGCTGTCGTTGTTTATGTTGCATTTCCATCTCAGGTAGACAGGCGGTATATGGAGCAGTTGGCATGGTCTGCCCTAGTCGATATTTGTAAGAACGGTGTACTCAACGACTCACGAGCAGTTCTTCGGCTTGAAGCACTGACACCAGAACAAGGGGATTTGGTACTGCAATGTCCAGATGGCAGCCATAATCCAGATAATTTGCTCGATGACTCTATCTTGCAAGCTCATGGCATAGAAATTACCGCTTTAGATAAAAGGGTCGCAGAACGGTTAACAAGTGAAGGCGTTCAGCCACAAGTTTCCCTGTCACTGGCACAAGGACAATTTAGAGAATACCTTTGCTCCCTCCGCAAGGATGGCAATCTAGAACCCTTTTATATTCCCAGGCATACCAAAAACCTGGACTATTCGCGTACACTGCTTTTTAACGATATAGTGCATTACCTACGAGCTGCTGGATTTGCAGGAGGGTATTTATTTATCGATGACATTGAGAACTTAGTTGATCAGATGACGAGAAAAGATCGAATTGAATTTGCCAAAGAATTTTGCCTTTGCACGATGCGACCAGGTTACGCTAACACGGCATATAACTTTTTTTCATGCGTCCTAACTACTCACCAACAGGCTTCCATTGGTCTGGCACAAGCTTGGGGTGAAGCAGGGTTATCTACAATCGCACGCTTGGACCCCAACTCTCCCAACTCAGTAGAATTACCATTACCAAGTGAAGATCAGGCACGTGAAATTATCATCGCTCATTTGGATTACCATAGAACTAATGAGCTTGATAAGGGAACTGTAAAACCTTTTACGGAAGATGGGATAAGTGCTTTGCTCAAAAGGAGTCAACATCCCAGAGACCTTCTTTCAAACGCTGCCAAAGTTATCCTTCATGCAATAGACAAAAAAATTACAGACGTAGACAAGACAGTTGTGAATGAGGCTATGGATAACTCTGCACCACCTTCCATTCCAGATTTTTCTGAAGGTATCGATGGTGCACTTTGATATTGTCCACTTATGTTAAGCGTTAAATCGCCAGAGTCATGATGGACAGTCAAAACAAGAGCCAAAGTAAGAGCTTCTGTGCCAGTATCTTGATACTCTACCTCTGTGGCATCGTGTTTTTATCCTGCCTGCTTTCATCCTGCGTTCAGCCGCAGAGGAAGCGGGGACGGTTTGCCAGCAGCCGGTGTGCGGAATGTCATCAGTCCAAGGTCCAGGGCTATCTGCAAAAAGCCCGGATCCATAAGCCGGTCAGGGATATGGATTGCCATCTGTGCCACGAGCCGCATGGGTATGTCGGGGCCTTGCAGGTGCGGGACGAAGGGGGGGCCAGGCTCTGTTACCGCTGCCATACGAAAATGGCGGCTCAAACCTCGAAAGTCTCTGTGCATCAGCCGGTCCGGAAGGAGAAATGCACGGCCTGTCATGATCCTCATTCTTCGGACAGTCCATCGATGCTCAAACAGGCAGGGCAAAATCTGTGCTTTGGCTGTCATGACAAGACACCTTTTAACCAGCCCAACAGGCACAAGGCCCTGGAGAAAGGCTGCCAGGTATGTCACCCCCCCCACGCTGCACAGCAGCCGAAGCTTCTGACAGGAGAGGAGCAGAAGCTGTGCCTGGAATGCCACTCCCTGGGAAAGGAAAAACTGGCGGCGGCTCATCAGGGGTATCAGGTCAAGGACCGGTGCTGTTCAGAGTGCCATAATCCACACTCCTCAGAGAAGAAATCCCTGCTGCGACGGAAAGTGCATAAGCCGGTTCAGGATCAAACGTGCGCCATTTGTCACCTCCCTGCTGATTCGAAGGAGCCGTTTGCGGTAAAGAAAAAAGCGAGAATCGATGATTTGTGCTATCAGTGCCACAGCCGCGAAAAATACCATACGAGTACAAAAACAATCCATCAGCCGATCCGCGAAGGGAAATGCCTCGACTGCCACAATCCTCATGCTTCGGATCTCACAGGGCTGCTATCCGGGCAGGAATCGCAAGGCTGCTATCAATGTCATCAGGAGGTCCAGAAGGAGGCCGGGCACAAGACAGCTCATAGCCCCCTGAAGAAGGGGGAGTGTATAACCTGCCATGACCCGCACAGCGCAACGGTGAAATGGAGGCAGGGAAAGGAGGCGGACTTTTGTTATCAATGCCATGATAAAGAAAAAAGCATGGTGGGGCAGCAGGAGATCGTTCACGCCCCGGTGCGCACAGGTGAATGTCTGACCTGCCACACAGGTCATGCCTCGGTATCTCCCGGACTGCTCAGGGAGCCGATTCCCAGGCTCTGCTATCGGTGCCACCCTGAGGCGGAAAAGCAATTCACCAGAGTGCATGCTCATACGCCAGTGAAGGAGGGTAACTGCCTGGGCTGCCATAATGCCCATACGGGAAAATATAAGAATCTTTTGCTCCTGCCGTCGGCAGAGCTGTGCTGGAGCTGCCACCTCGCTCTGCGCAAGCAGCTTGAGGATACGGCTCTGCATGTTCCGGTCAAGGGTGGACAGTGCAGGGAATGCCACGATCCCCATGCCAGTGACCATAAGGACATGCTTGCGGCTGATACCGGGCGGATATGCCTGACCGGCACGTGCCATCAGCCGCTGGCCCAGAGCCTTGCCGACAACGGTCAATCCGTGCACAGCCCGGTCATGGACCTTCAATGTCAGTCCTGCCACAGCCCTCATGGGAGCAGGATCTCTCACCAGTTGTTAAGCCAGGCCAAAACCCTGTGCTTTTCCTGCCACAAAGACCAGGAAAAGAACATGCAGGCAGCAGGTGAAAAAGCTCATCCTCCAGTCAGGGAGGGAAATTGCCTCACCTGTCACAGCGGGCACAGGTCAGCATATTCAGCCCTGCTGGCCAGGGGGGTGGATTCAATCTGCTTATCATGTCACAAACAGAGTGAGAAATCGTTCCTGCAAGCTCATGGCAACCGTGAACCCCAAAAGGAGCGTTGTCTCGATTGCCACAATCCTCATTCTTCTGAGGGGCAGGGGCTATTCAGAAAAGTCATCCATGAACCATTTCAAGAAAAAAAGTGCAATGTTTGTCATAAGAATGCTCGATAGAAGAATATTGATCTTCCTGCTCTTCATCTTTCCGATCATCCTCCCGCCGGAATCGTGGGGGGCCACACCTGCGGAGGTAAACTGCCTCCAGTGCCACCGGGATCTGGAAAAAAAGTTTGCTTCCGGAATTGTCCATCAGGCCATCAGGCAGGATAACTGCACTGGCTGCCATAATCCGCACACGGCAAGCTTTCCGCATTTGCTGGTTCGTACGGGAGCTTCGCTCTGCTATCACTGTCATGAGGAGCGGAAAAAGAAATGGCAGGAGATGAAGATGCATGCACCGCTTCAGCAGGAAGGGTGCCTTGGCTGTCATGATGCCCATGTCTCCTTGTATCGCTTTCTGGTGAAAGCGGATGGGCAGGCACTTTGCTTCCGGTGTCATCCGGCTGAGGATTTCCGGAAAAAATATGTGCATCAGCCGGTCAAAGAAGGAAAATGCCGGGCGTGCCATGACTCCCATGCCTCGAAAGAAAATTTTCTCCTCGTTGCTTCGCCCAAAAAAATATGCCTTATCTGTCATGGACAGAAAAACCTGACCGAGCTTCACCAGGGGGTTGACGTTCGCGGCAGCGAATGTACGCTCTGCCACAGCCCGCATGCTTCGGGCAGCAGGGGATTGCTCTATGATTTTAGCCACAAGCCGTATCAGGAGCGGCAGTGCCGTCAATGCCATAAGAATGAGAAAGAAATGCAAAGAACCTTTGTTGCTCAAGGCGCGAATCTATGCTATACTTGCCACCAGAAAGAGAAGGAGCGATTCCAGGGGGCGTCCCGCAGCCATATGGCCAGCGGTGACGATGAGTGTGTATATTGTCATACTCCGCATGTCTCCCTGCGAAAAGATCTGACTCGACGGGATGTCAGGACTCTCTGTTTGAGCTGTCATCCCGGGATGGCAGTCCGGCTGAAGGAGGATGCCGAGAGCTTCAGGCATCCGGAAGTTGTGAAGGGAAACTGCACCAGTTGCCATGATCCCCATTCCTCTTCACAAGCAAAATTTTTTAAGGCAAATTCTCTCGAATTATGCACTAAATGTCATGCCAGGCAAAAGAAGGCCAGCCATCCGACAGGAGAGAAAGCTATCGACCCCAGAGACCGGAAAAGTCCGATCATGTGCGATACCTGCCATGATCCGATGGGGACAAAATTCAAATATTCTTTGCGCCTGGATGGCTCAGAGGCACTGTGCAAGCAATGTCACAAGAGATGAGCAAGGTCATGGACAGGATGACAGCAGGAATGAGGAAAATTTGGGGAATCTGCCTGGTGAGTATGCTTTTATTGTCAGGCTGTGGTGCTCTGCTTGCCGGATCACAGAAGCCCTCCCGGTTCCCGGAAGGCACGCTCCGTCTTGCCGTACAGTTTCAGAGTCCGGGCCATGAGGAAATCTCTTTCATGGTCCGGGACATTCAGGCCACCCGTGCTGACGGCATGGTGTTTTCCCGGCCTGTTGAGCAGGTTTTGCGGGCAGGATCCGAGCCGCGTCAGGTGATATTCGAGGTCAGGCTGCCGACCGGAGCTTACCAGAAAATAGGCCTGTGGTTCGCTGATGCGGCTCTTCACCAGCCCTCGGCTGATATTCCCCTCGATGTTCCCCAGGAATATACTTTTTTGGACCTTCCCGTACTGATACACCCGCAGGGAACTGTCGAGGCGCATATTAACCTCGAGGTAAGGTCTCAAAGCAGGGGCAAGAATGCGGCGACCGGTACCGGAGAAAGGATGCTGTTTTCCGCCAGACTGACCCACGGGAAAAAAACGGCAGCTCTGAAGTCTCTGATGCTGTATGTTACCAACACGGCGGATAATACCGTCTCGGTCCTGGACCGGGTCAATAACTCGCTGGTTTCGGTGATTCAGGTGGGGAAACGTCCGCAGGGAATCGTGGTCAATGAGCGGGGCACCTATGCTTACGTGGCCAATGCAGGCTCCACTACGGTTTCAGTCATCGATACCATGACCAGCGAGGTGGAAGACACTATTGACCTGCCGCTCGCCATTCATCCTTCCGGTATAACCATCACTCCTGATGGCAGGTATGTGTTCACCGCCAACAGGGAGAGCGATAACGTGACCATGATCGACACCGATCTGAAAAAGTCGATCGATACCTTCGGAGTCGGTCATAAGCCGTTTGATCTTGCGGTCAGTCCCTGCGGACAGTGGCTGTATGTCACCAACCAGGGCTCCCGTGACCTTTACATTGTCAGTATTGAAAGCCGCAAACTGGTGGACAGGGTCCCGGTGCAGGCGGAAAGCGGAGGGATAGCGGTGGCAGAGGTCAGCTTTTCGCAGGACCGTCTTTTTATCGCCGATTCCGGATCTTCGGCAGTCCAGGTGTTTGATATTGATCTTGATGCATTACAGAAACAGGAGCGGGGCGGAAAAAGTCAGTTTTCTCCCGGGCATTCGGTGAAAAAATCTTTCCTGCTTCAGGGGGAGTATAGTCCCTCCCGTCTCGTTCTGGATGAAGAGCGGGGGAAGCTGTATGTCGCCAATCGGAAAGATAATTCGGTCAGCAGTTTTTCTGTTGCCTCGAACTCGTTGAATATTCAGGAGAATCGATATCAGGTAGGCCGCAATCCGACAGGGTTGGCTCTTGACAGCGCGCGAAATTACCTTTATGTTGTTAATAGTGCAGAAGACAGCCTTTCAATTATCGATCTGCGTCAGGAACGTGTTGTTGAGTCGATCAGAGTTGGAAGAGAACCGTTTGGAGTGGACTTGATTCGAAAATAATCGAAAATAGTCCGGAACGATGAAGCCACAGGAGAATATCGAGAGGAGAGAAAGGTAAAGTTGAGCAGGACCGGGAAGGGCAGATTTCAGAAGTCAGGGGCTGGGTTGTTCGCAGGCGTGTTTCTCCTCATTTGTGGCTGGACAACCATGCTGTCTGCCGCCCCTGATACGAGCACAAAGAAAAATCCTCATCAGGAGAGTATTCAATCCTTTCAGGAAAGCTGTCGCGGGTGTCATTCCTCCGATCCCCTGAAGATGAGTCAGCAGGCGCTCGATACGGTCAATTTCGAGCGGAGCAAGGAACAATGCAGAACCTGCCATACCATTCCCCGAAGCTGTAATCTGATATCCACGAGGACATCGACCCGAATCCTCAAATCTCAACTCCAGTACCTGGGGCTTCCTCTGGTATCGGAGTCCATCCATTGTGCAAGCTGCCACGTTTTCCATGATCAGAAGGGCCGGAAGGAAGCAAACGATCGTAAGCTCAACGGCCTTTATCCCAACTTCTGGTTCCGCGCCCAGCAGATTGAACCGCACCAGGCAAATGTATTCTGTCAGCTCTGCCATGAAGGGGAACCGGAACCTTCGACCCCTGAGCGGAAAGCTGACCCGAAAATCAGATTCAAGGGAGATCGGGTAGCTGTCTGTACCCAGTGTCACGATGGGAAAAAGGCGCGGGCGGATAACCATCCGGTCCGTGTTGCCCCCACCAAGGAAAAGGGAGTCAATGTCCCTGAGACCTTCCCATTGAGCGATGGAAAGGTGACCTGCATCACCTGCCATCTGATGCCCTGCCTGGGTGGAAAAATTGAAAAGAACCTTTTACGGGGCGGCCCGTATGAAAAAAGGGTCGATATCTGTCTTACCTGCCATATGAAGGAACGCTATCAGGCGGTCAATCCGCACATTCAGGTTGATGAGCAAGGTAAGATAATGAAAAATAAGTGTTTATATTGTCATATTATTTAGGTTGAAGGTGAAGGATGGTTAAAGTTCTCTGCTGGTTGTGGGTTGTGTCCCTGATTTCAGGGATGCCGGGTATCTATTCTGTTCAGGCAGCATCTAGCCGGTCAGTGCATGCTGATCCGCAAAATCTGACCGGCACCAATTGTCTGGATTGCCATATGCAAAAGCCACCCGCTCCCGGCACGGCCAGGGAAGAAATCTGGAGCGGCATTGATCCCCGCTCCAGTCAAAAATGCCTTCGGTGTCATGCCGAAGATGTCCCCCCAAGCTGCAAGCTCAGCTCATCGAAGGAAGTAAGTGCGAGTTTACTTGGTCAGATTCCAAAATTTCCTCTGCCTCTTCTGCAAAATCAGATTGGCTGTCCAAGCTGCCATATCACTCACCTGGTGCCGGAAAAAGAGAAAAACCCCTTCCTGCTGCGGAAGGAGCATCAGGCTTTTCTCAAGATGGCTGAAAGCATCAATCCCCATAAATCGGGCATATTCTGCTTTCAGTGCCATGAGAAAGAGCCCCGTCCGGGGGATAAGGAGCTTCATCTGAAGTCCGGAGGAAATTCCGTCCAGGTGTGCAGGAGTTGTCATGACAACAAACGGGCCAAGGCGGACAATCACCCCGTAGGTATCATTCCATCCAAAGAGCGGGGGGTAAAAGTTCCGGAAAAATTCCCGCTGAAAGAGGGAAAACTTGCCTGTATAACCTGCCATCAGATGCCCTGCCAGGGAAAGACGGAAAGCCTTTTCTTTCTCCGTGGGGGGCCGTATCAGAGGCGGATCGATACCTGCCTGGTCTGCCATGTAAGGGAGCAGTATGAAAAGATCAATCCCCACGACCAGGTTACCGAGGCCGGGGAAATCCGTGAGGACCGGTGCCTGTTTTGTCACGACATCAACAAGGAAAACGCTGCCGGGCTGGCCTTCAAGTTCAAGGCCCCCTTCAAGTTTTACTGTCTCGGCTGTCATCCGATCAGTGTCGAGAAGCACCCGTTCGGCGCACATCACACCGGACGGCAGTTGCATACTATCTGGGAGGACCTCAAACCTTCGGAGAGGATCGAGCTTTCTCAGCAGGAGCGGTTCAAGATGTTTCCCATCAGCATCAGCGGGCAAATCATGTGCACTACCTGTCATAATCCTCACGATGTCCGCAAAGGCCCGAAGCTGCGCATCAACGATGTCAATAAGAGCTGTCGGCAGTGCCATTATAAGAAGTATGGCCAGATAACCCGGACAGATCTGTCTTCATCCGGCCAGTGGGCCCGGAAACAGGATGCCCAGGCTCCTTCTCCTGTCCAGGAGACTCCCACGCAAAATGATCTTGACCCGGACAAGGAGGATAAAGTACCATTTGGATACAGGGCATCTCTCAGCTATTACTGCATCGGCTGTCATGCCAATAAAGAGACGAATCATCCATACGGAATCGTCCATACCGGTAAATTCGTCAAGCGGTTCTGGGCAAACAAGTTGTCGAAGGGTGCGATTAATGCCCCTGTAGGTGCTCAGGGCATTGAGAGCAAAGGCGTTGAGAGCAGTGACAGTCTGGATATCCAGATTTTTCCCTTGACCCTGAGTGGACAAATCGGCTGTTTTACATGCCATGACCCCCATAACGGGGCGAAAGGGCCAAAATTGCGGGTTGAATCGAAAGAAAGGCTGTGCACTCTCTGCCATCCGAATCGGGCTGGAATTATCGAAAAATACCTGAGGGAGAATCCGGGGCAGGAAAGGCAAAAGTAGGGTAAAGGCAAGACAAAAACCGAAAAGGAGCCTATGAGAAGTATGCGGCCAGGTGGAGCGTGCGGGTGCCCGGTTAATTTTTATTTGCCTTTTCTTTGAGACTATGTTATTAAATAACATAAATACCCCCGGCTTACAGAATAGTATCCCATATCTGCGAATAAGAGCTTCGTTGAAGCTCAAACATAGTGTCGCCTTTTTATGCTATTTTAAATCCATAACTCATCAAAACAATAGGAGTCCGTCCCCATGGCAGATAAAAGAGTTCCTCAGTTCGCTTTCCTGCTTATAGTCCTATGTTTCATGATCTTCGTTTGCCTCTCCTGGAGCCCCCGATCTGCACGGGCAGCAGATCAGGAGAACTGCATGCTGTGCCACCGATATTCCGGCCTTGGATGCTTCGACAAGGAAACGGGAGCTAAAAGGATATTCTACGTGAGCGAGGGGCTCTACCGGAATACCGTTCATACCGGCGTTCTGTGCAGTCACTGCCACATGGATGTTACCGAGGTTCCCCATAAGCCGGCCAAAAAAGTTAACTGCGGGACTCAGTGTCATGTCAAGGATCCTTCCACCAACAAAGATTTTTCCCACAAGATCGTGGTCGATGAGTTTAAAAAGAGTGTCCACGGCAAGTCACCTCTCTTCACTTTTGAGGATGGGCAGCCGCGATGTAAATACTGTCATACCAACCCTCTGTATTCACCCCTGAAAGGAATCATGGCCCAGAAACCGGGGTGTGAATCCGAAGCCCTGGCCAGATGCGTGGCCTGCCACGAAAAAAGCCCCTGGGCCAGCAGGTTCTTGAAACATTTCGCTTCCCGGACCGCTCCGCGATGGGATAAAAAACAGATCGTCGATCTTTGCAATAACTGCCATGCGGATAAAAAGCTGATGCAGGGTTTTGGGCTTGAAAGCACGGAAAACTTCAAACAGTCCTTCCATTGGCGAAACGTGAAATACGAAGCTGAAAACGGCGCTGACTGCATAACTTGTCATGGCCCGCAGAAACTGGGCTTCTCAGCTCATGCGATTTTGGCGGTGGATGATCCGAAGTCCGCGCTTTTCATCGATAATCGCACCAAAACCTGCGGCCAGGAAGGGTGTCATACAGGAGCCAACAAATTTTTCGCATCGGGTGCGGTTCACGCTACCGGCGTAAAGACAGCCCTGCTGGAAAAGCAATTGCGGGATGAGGGAGAAGATTTGACGCCGGAGGCGAAGAAGAAGCTGCGGGCTAAAATTGATGATACCAGTATGACCAAGCTGCAAATAACTATCATCTGGGGTATCAAGACCTTCTACAAGATAATGATCGTTTTGGTTGGTGGTTTTATGTTCATCCATCAGCTGCTGGACTTGAGAATAACTTTGAAAGAGAGAAGAGAAGGGAGGCATCATTAACATGGCGAAGAAATGGGGCAGAAGAGCTGAAGATCAGGAATACTTTCCGCGCCTTTTGCGGGCGGAAGTTTGGCAGCATAATATTGTCTGGATCTGTTTTGTTCTCCTGGTAGCTACCGGAATGATGTCGTTGATACCGACTGACTGGGTAACGGCCATGTTTGGCAGATATACCGGCCCGGTATATTATTACCGCCATGTCGCTCATCTTATCCTGGCCGCCCTTTTAATTTTCGGCTCTGTCTGGCATCTTGCCTACGGAGCATTCACCAAGCCGGGAAGACAGATGCTGCTCGATATGATTCCCAACCTGACGGATGCGATCCAGATGAAGCAGAACATCCAATACATGCTCGGCATGACCGATGAAAAGCCGAAATTCGACCGTTTCGATTACCGGGAAAAGATGGAGTATATCTTTGGGCTGATCGGTACAACGGTCATCTGTGTCACCGGTGTGGTAATGACCTTTGAACAGTTATTTCCCAGGTTTCTGGTCGATGTCTGCGGTACCGTCCATCTGTGCGAAGCTACCCTGGCCAGTATCACCATTTCGATCTGGCATTTTTACGGGGTACACTGGAAACCGGGTAAATTCCCCCAGGACACCTCATGGATCGATGGGCTGGTAAGCATGGAGCATTTAAAACATGAACATCCTCTCCAGTGGGAGCGGGTGATGAAGGAGCGACAAATGGCCAAGGAAGGATTGAAAGGTGCCTCCTCAGCAGCTACCTCATGGGGTGGGCAGCACGATCATCATCATAACAACACGTTGGAAGCGGAGGAGGAATAAGCAATGGGGCTCAAAGGTCGAGGAAATGTGGCGAAGGCCATCAGCGGTATATCGGCAATATTCCTGGTAATATCCCTGCTCATGATGATAAAGGTGTTCTTTTTCCCCAAAAAAGGGGTCCAGCATGGTGCCCCGGTTGTCGAATTTGAGAAGGTAAAACCGGCAACCGCCCCTCAGGAGGCTCCTGAAATCAAGCTCGCCAATAAGGATGTCTTTTCCAATATTCTCAAAACAAAGACTTATTCTCAAATGGAGCATTTTCATAATATCGATAATACCCTGGATATCAAAAAGCGGGTCCCAACGCTCTGCCTGATCTGTCATGGAAATTATCCTCATAGTAAAAACAAGGAAGTGCGGGCGCTGTACAATATGCATACCTATTTTTGCGCCTGTGAAACCTGTCACCTCCGCTCTCAGAAAGTTGTCTTCACCTGGTTTGACAACTATACCGGCGAGCAGATTCCGGAGATCAAGGAGCGGGTTCCCGATGGGGCCTATGCTGGAAATTATGGAGCCAGAATTGTACCCTGCCTGCTGGATAAAATTGGAAAACACCGAAGGCTCGATCAGCCGATTTCCGAGGAGTATGCAAAAGAGTATTTAAAACTCTGGGCCCAGTATACCTACGATCAGCAATCTCAGGCCAAGGCCGAAGCACATAAAGGACTGGCTCAGGAGCCTGTTACCTGTACGGAGTGTCACCGGAGGAGAAATCCCTATCTGGACTTCAAGGCGCTCGGATATCCTCAGCATCTGTGTGACGAGTTCACCGGAACGGAAGTTGCCGGGATGGTGGCTAAATATAAATCTCTGAAGCTGCCCACCATGTTTCGACCGGAAAATATCATCGAGGGTAAGGAAAATTTGAAGGAAGGCAAGATTCCTCTTCCGGTGGAAAGTCAAGAGGGCGGCTTTGTGGATGAGAGCGGCGCTGTTGGCGAGAGTGGTGTGAAGGAATGAGCGCTGCTTTCCGGCGGAGGATAACTGGCAGGAGGGGGGCAGTGATGGGACTGCTCTGCCTGGCTCCAGCTTTTTTTCTGTGGACAGGAGGCGGCAGGTCGGCATGTGCCCTGGAAATTATCACCGCCAGGCACCTGTTCGATATCCAGAAAAATGCTGTCTCTCCTCCTCTTGACCAGCCAAGTGCCGTAGCTGTTGATCCGCAAAACAGGATTTGGGTTCTGGACGGAGTCAATGGCCGTCTGGTGGGGTTCTCATATAGTGGAAAGTACCTGACCCAGTTTGGGAAAAAAGGAAGCGGGCGCGGGGAATTCAAATCCCCGCTGGGCCTGATGATCGATCCCCAGGGCCGCATCTATGTAGCTGATTCCAAAAATCACCGGATTCAGGTATTTGATGATGGCGGGAATCCGCTCTCGGAAGTTTTTCTTTCCCCCGATAAATACGGATCTTTGGCTGATCCTACCGATATTGCCTGGGATGAGGGAAGGAAGCAGTTTGTGATTGTCGACAACGATAATCACCGGCTTCTTATCTATAACCAGGAGTTTAAGCTGGCGGGTGAAGTCGGTGGGGTCGGCTATGAAAACGGGAAATTCCGCTACCCCTATACCGTGTGTCTGGATAAATCGGGAAATATGTATGTCACGGATGTCATTAACACCAGAGTACAGGTCCATTCTTCCAAGGGAGAATACATCCGCAGCATCGGTGAATGGGGTATTGAAAAGGGTCAGTTCTTCCGGCCCCAGTCGATTTGCATGGATCGGAAGGGAAGGGTCTTTGTCGGTGAAAACTATGTCAAGATCGGTTTGATTCAGGTTTTTGATCAGCAGGGGAATTTCCTTGGCGTAATCGGAGATTCCTCAAAGAATGAAATTCGTTTTCAGGTGCCAGCGGATATCTTTATTGATCAGCAGGACCGGTTGTATGTCGTTCAGATGTATACCAGTACGATCAGCGTTTATTCACTTGATAAATAAAGAAATTTTGCCAATGTTCCAATACCTGTCAGCACGGGCTCGTGGATCGCTTCTATCATCCCCTGGCCTGATAATTATCGGTTTTCTCCTTCTCCAGATAGGTTTTGCCGCAAAAGCCTCTGGGCAGATGGTTCCCAACTCCGCCAAGGAGTGCGCTATCTGTCATTTTCGCTGGATG
This sequence comes from bacterium, assembly GCA_040755755.1. Classification (NCBI taxonomy): domain Bacteria; species bacterium. Next base: position 76,640 of record JBFLZW010000042.1, read on the forward strand.
GACCAGTTTTATTTCGAAGGCCGAGGCACTGACCTGGTCGAGTATCAGAAGGAGCGGGATGCGGCCGATGAGATGATGTGCTATAGCTGCCATAACGGCATCCTGGTCGACTCGCGGGAGCGGTTCTGGGCCAGGAGAGGGCACCGGGTGAACATGGTGCCTTCGGACAGGGTTTCCATCCCGCCGGAGATGCCTCTTGATGAAAAAAGGCAGGTTGTCTGCGGCACCTGCCATACGGCTCATGGGGTAGCCGATGAGCTGCGGTATCAGCAAACGATCTATCTCCGGTTCCCAAACCGGAATTCCGAGATCTGCATCAAATGTCACATCGATAAAATCGGCGGACCGAAGGAAGGGAATCATCCGATCGATGTCAATTCATTGCCGATACCGGCCAGAATCCTGGAGAATTATGGACGGGCTGGGGTAAAAAAGGATGCGGTGATCTGTGAGACCTGTCATACCGTGCATGGAAGTACGGATAAAAACCTCCTGGTCATTCCCAGCAAAGCGGATGGCGAGTATAATGCTCTTTTGTGTGAGTCCTGCCATACCAACAACCCCAGTATGAAGGGGAAAGGGGTTGGGATGGGCACTCACCCGGTCGATATCACTTCTCAACTGAAGATGCCGAAAAAATGGAGCGGAGGATCACCCCTTATCACAGGAGGGGAAAATCAAATAATCTGCCTGACCTGTCATTCCCCCCATAAGGCAGCGAAGGAGACTTCGATTCTGGCCAAAGGTGCGAAATCGCCGATCTGCATCGAATGCCATAAGCAAGAAAACCTGGTGGCCAGGACCGAGCATGACCTTACCTTATCCGCTCCGGCAGAGCTGAGCTCGGAAAGCAAAGCAGGCATGCAGACAGGAATCTGCGGCTCCTGTCATTGGCCGCACAATGCCCAGGAGTTTCGCCTCTGGTCACGGCCCGTATCCGGCCTCAAAGGTGATCCCGGCTCGAAAATGTGCGCAAGCTGCCACAACGAGAAAGCCTGCGGCCAGAAGAAACTGGTTGGAACCTATAGCCATCCTGTCATGCGGGATATTGCCAAAGTGAAAGGAAAGGCCGATTTTCCCACCTATGACGAGCAGGGCAAGCCTTGTGCTCAGGGAGTGCAGGGCAAAATCCTGTGCACAACCTGCCACAATCCCCATCAGTGGGACCCCCGGAAGAAAGAGTGCGGTCCGGGAGAAATGGTCGAGGGCGGGCAGGAGACCAGCTTCCTTCGCATGGCGAATGATAATAATTCCTCTTTTTGTCTGGCCTGTCACCAGACCCAGAAATCGGTAGTCGAGACCGAGCATGACCTTCGCATTACCGCCAAAGATGAAGTGAACTCGCTGGGGCAAAAATGCTCGGAATCCGGGCCATGCAGCTCCTGCCATGCAGTGCACAGAGCTCAGGGTAATAAGCTCTGGGCCCGGCTGCTCCCCCAGGCCCAGGATCCGGTCAGCGCATATTGCGAAAGCTGCCACCGGGAGAAACTCTGTGCGGAGAAAAAACTGACCGGTACTTATACCCATCCGGTTACGGTCGATATCAAGCTGGCTGACGATAAAACCACTCTCCCCCTCTTTGACAAGACGGGCTATGCATCGGCTCAGGGCCGTCTTGTCTCCTGCGCCACCTGCCACAATGTTCATCAGTGGAATCCCGCACAAAGCGACAAAGGACCGGGGAAGAACCTCGAAGGAGATGGCAAGGACAGTTTTCTCCGGATTGCGAACGACAGTGAATCCACGCTCTGCCTGGACTGCCATAAGAAACAGCAATATGTGGCCAAAACCGATCACGATATGCGGTTTATGGCAGCCAAGGAAAAAAATCAGGCCGGAGATCTGCCCCGCAAATCCGGCGTCTGCGGTGCCTGCCACCTGGCCCACAATGGGACATCGATCCTGATGTTTGCCAAGGCACCCGATGGTCAGGGCGATCTTGCCAATCAACTGTGCATCACCTGCCATAAAGAGAAGGGGTGTGGAGAGAAGAAGATAATTACTGCTCATACTCACCCCATGAATAAAGGGATTCAGGATGCCGACGGCCAGACCATGCTTCCCCTGTATGCACCCGATGGTTCCAGGCAGCCGACGGGAAAGGTTGCCTGCGCCTCCTGCCATGCCGTTCACCAGTGGTCGCCGTCGGAACAGGCGGTTGGAACCGGGGAAAACAGGGAGGGCACAGCACAGAACAGCTTCCTTCGGCTGCCCATGCTGCCTGAGCCTGCCCTGTGCGCGGATTGCCACCAGAAAGAGTGCCGGGTAGCGAACACCGATCATGATCTTCGGCTGGTAGCCGAGGGAGAGAAGAATGTGCATAATCAGACAGTCGGTGAATCGGGAATCTGCTCGGCCTGTCACCTGGTTCATAATGCGCCCCTCAGCAATCTGTGGGCCAGGGAGCTTCCCCTTATAGCCGGCAGTCTGACCAGCCAGGAATGCGTCAGTTGCCACAGCCAGGGGAAAGTAGGCGAGAAAAAGGTGATCGTCGATTTCTCTCATCCCGTGGATATCCGTCCGGCAGACAAAGAGATCACCACCAGCCTGCCGCTCTATACTCCTGCCGGAGCGGTTGAAAAATCAGCCAATGGCCTTTTGACCTGCACAAGCTGCCATAATCCCCACCTCTGGGCACCTGAGGTGGTGCCAGGCTCCGAACGACACAGCGAGCCTCCTGCAAAAGCGAAAACACCCGGCAAGGCAAAGGCAGCCCAGGTGAAGAATCAGGAAGGGGATATCCATACCAGTTTTCTCAGGCTGGACGAACAGCCGAAAGAGAATCTGTGTACGGATTGCCATAAGGATAAAAAGTACACCTGCCAGAGTGAGCACGATCTGAGCCTCTTTGCCAGACAGGAAACCAATATCCAGGGCCATACCGTAGCCCAATCCGGCGTATGCTCCGCCTGTCACCTGGTGCATAACGGTCCATTCAAGTCCCTGCTCTGGGCAAAACAGTTGCCGCCGGAGAAGGATTTCATGCTGGGTACCTGCCTGTCCTGCCATGACAAGGGAAAATGTGCAGCGGAAAAAGGCGTTTTCATCGGCCTCCATCCCAGCTCTTTTGTCTATACCGGGAAGATAACCCAGTTCCGCCGGATGGGAGAGACGGATTATAAAACGTATTTTCCTCTCTACGATAAGCAGGGCAAGAAATCCCCGGTGGGTTTTGTAACCTGCACCACCTGCCATACCGCCCACCAGTGGGACCCTGAATCCAGGGAATATCCCTATTCGGGAAAGAACATCGAAGGGGACCCCCGGAACAGCTTCCTGCGCAACAGCGGTTCGGACTTTTCCATCTGCCTGGATTGCCACGGATTTGAAGCCATGCTCAAGTACAAGAACTATCATGTTCCTTCCGAGTGGCATCAAAAATACTGGCGACCGGGACAGGATGTGAAACCGACAGACAATACCAACACGATCGAGAGGAAACCTGTACCGTAAGGCATATTCCCTTTTCAAGAGAATGGTAGGTACAGAAAAAAATACAAAGGACACCACAGAGCTCTGTGGTGTCCTTTGTATTTCCCCTTGTTTTTGGTCTTTCCTGAACAGGATATAAAAGATAAATGCTCATTATGGGATAAATGGCACATATCCGATAGGATGGAATGATGATCTCCCGCAGAGACGCGGGGGCGCAGAGAACGAAAATGATATCCTCTGCGTCTCAGCGTCTCTGCGGGAGAAATACCAATAAATGACAGCACTGCTGTGTTATCTTTCCCATAAGAGCGAAGATAATTTCTGAGCAAACAACCATGAAGAATCCTTTTCCTTTAGCCGTGGTATTCATGCTCATCATATTCAGCGGCATGAGCTGGGCGCAGGCACCTGCTTCGCAGGTACCCATCTCCCTGTCTGAGGCGATCAATCGTGCAGTACAAGCACACCCGGAAATATCGATAGCCGAAAAAGACCGGAAAAAGTCCCTCGCTGCCCTTAAAAAGGCCCGGTCTTCACGGTTTCCGGAAGTGGATTTTGTCGTTGAGAATCGCTATACCAGGACTATCGAGAAATTCGAGCCGGTCAAGATACATCTGACTTTCGAGAACGGGATTGACCAGGTCTTTTCCCCCACCAAGGATGTTCCCGAATACCAGAGTGAAATATCGGTTCAGGCCAGGGAGCTGCTCTTTACCGGCGGGCGTATTACTTCTCAGATTAATGCGGCCAGGGCCGGGATCAGGACTACTGAACAGGAAAAAATCACTGCCCGGCGGAAGGTGATACTGGCAACTATCAGGGCCTATTGGGAATTGAAACGGGCACAGGAGATATTCCTCGTCGATTCCGAGAAAGTCGAACATGCGGAGGATATCCTGAAATCAGCCGAGAGCCGGTATGCACAAGGGGCCATCACAGGGCTTGAGAAAGAGAAAGCAGCGGTGGATTTCATCAATCATCAGGGTGATCTTGTGCAGTCTCAGACAGCGAGAAAAATTGCTGAAGATAGCCTATGGCTGGAGATGGGCCTCCTGAAAGTCGAAAAACCCGGAGGATCACTCTATGCGCAGGATGAGCCATCCTTTTATCCGGTGACTTATACTCATGAGGAGCTTGAACAGGGCATCCGTACAGCCCTTTCCCTTCGTCCGGAGATGCAATCCATCACCGCGAGTATTGAAGCCAAAGAAGCGGAAGTAGGAGTAGCCAGGGCAGGCTATTACCCGCAGGTTGACCTGTTCGGACGGTATAGCTGGATCGGATATGGCAGAGAGGATGCAGGTGAGGCATTTGAAGACCTTGCCCGGAATTACTGGATGGTAGGGGTGAACCTCACCCTCAATCTTTTTGAGGGATTTGCGACCGAGAGCAGGATCGAGGAGGGGAAAGCGGTACTGGCGGGTTCTTTGCTTGAACAGGAGAAAATGCGCCAGTCCATAATTCATCAGGTGCGGGAAGCATATAATTCCTTGATTGGCGCTGGAGAAAGAGTTACCATATTCCAGAAGAATGTTGCTTTGGCCGGGGTGAACCTGGATACAGCCAAGAAGCGGTTTGCTCTGGGCGCAGCCACCATTCATGAAGTTGCAGAGTATAATGTCAGTATGGCTGAGACGAGAAAAAAATATATCAATGCCCTCATGGATTATGAGTTGGCCAGGGCCGAGCTGAAATGGGCCAGGGGGGAGGCGCTGCCGTGAAGAAACTAATCTTTTTTATCACCCTGGCAGCTATAGTTGTGGCAGGCACCATCCTGGTCATAGGTAAGACCTCCAATTTACCCACTATTGAGATCGTCAAGGTAGAGCGGAAGGATATCAGCGACTATATCAAGGCTACCGGCAGAGTTGAGGCCGTAGTCGAAAAGGTTATCCGGGCGGAGGAAGAGGGGAAAATCCTACAGTTAGTCAAGGAGGAAGGCGATACGGTCAAGACCGGCGAAGAACTGGTGCGTTTTGATTTAGCCGATATCGACGATGCCGTGGCCAGGGCCAGGCTTGAGATCGAGCAGGTGCAGATTGCCATGCGCCTCGTGAGGATGAAACTCGATGCTTCGGAGCGTACCTATGAGGACCCTGCGGAGCGTGAATCCTATTTGAAGGACCGCGAGGATGGATACCGGCAGGCAGCCCTGAGTAAGGAGGCTGCTGAGCGGGAGGTGAACATTGCCCGCGAGCTGTATGCAATACAGGCTGAATCTCTCCTCGATCTCAAGACCAAGGAAGACCGTTTGAAAAAGGCAACCATCGACCTTCAGCAGGCTGAGCGTGAGCTTGAGGAAGCACGGAAGTATTCTGCCGACAAGGAACAGTCGGGCATTAATCTGTCTGCCCTCAAGACAGAGTATGAGAAGGCAGCCAATCAGAAGAAATTGGCTGAGGTCAACTTGAGAGAGCTTCTCCGAAAACGGGAGCGGCTTTCTCCCATTGCTCCTTTCAACGGACGGGTAACGATGTGCGATTTGAAAGAGGGAATGATCGTCACCACAGGACAGCCCCTTATGACCATTGCCGATACCGGACATCTGCGGGTGCGCGCTGAGATCGATGAATTGGACGCGGGACGCCTGAAGGAGGCACAGGAGGCGGTGATCACCTTTGGTGCCTTCTCCGACCGTACCTTTCCCGGCAGAGTGAGCCGGGTTTCACCGCAGGCCCGGATCAAGGGCGAGCGGACCGTTGTCGAGACCATTATCCTGCTGGCTGAGGGTACAGAGCTGCTGAAAATTGCCAATCAGGTGGATATTAAAATCATCCGGGAGAAAAAGCGCAATGTTCCGGTTCTTCCTCTTGCCGCCATACAGCGGGAAACACCGCCTTTTGTCTGGCTCCACCACGGCGGTATCGCCAGAAAGATGGAAGTGGGCCTGGGGCTGTCCGATGTGGACTCCATCGAGATCGTTCAAGGGCTGAAGGAGGGCGACGAGGTGATTATCTCAAGCAGCAGGCCCCTCCGGGATGGGGAAAAGGTAAGAGCGCAAGAGTGACCAGTGGTCAGTGGTCAGTGGTGAGTGGTCGGTGGTCAGAGGAAACATCATGATATGCTTGGAGGACATCAGTCGGACTTATGCCATGAAATCAGGGCTGGTGTATGCCCTCAGCAGGGTCAGCCTCTCGATTGAGCGAGGTGAATTTGTGGCGGTGATGGGGCCGTCCGGTTCCGGCAAGTCCACGTTGATGAATATTATCGGCTGCCTCGACCGGCCTACGTCGGGCCGGTATTATCTCGAAGATGTCGATGTTTCTCAATTGAGCGACAATGACCTTGCCGCAGTCAGAAACCGGAAAATCGGCTTTGTCTTCCAGAATTATAACCTGCTGCCCAGGATGACTATTCTGAAAAACGTCGAGCTGGCACTGATGTATGCAGGGCATCCGCGAGGTGCCAGGCGGGAGGCGACTGCCAGAGCGGCGCTTGAGGCCGTAGGTCTGGCCCAGAGGGTGATTCACAGGCCATACGAGCTATCGGGAGGCCAGCAGCAGCGGGCAGCCATCGCCAGGGCACTGGCTACGGATCCTGCGCTGCTGCTTGCTGATGAGCCCACCGGCAGCCTTGATTCAGCCACGGGAGAGGAGATAATGCATATCTTTTGTGAGCTGAACAGGAAAGGAAAGACCATTCTCCTCGTTACCCACGAGCAGGCCATGACCAGGTATGTGCACCGCATCGTCCGGTTGAAGGACGGCTGTATCAACCGGGAGGCCGGCAGGTAGTCGCTTCATCAGTTCGAGAGATATGGTTTGAGGTACCGCTTCTATCGGAAGGAGTAATCTTTATGAATTCAAGAGTTGATTCCACAAGAGGCAATACAAAGCAAGATCCTCTTTCTCAGAGGAAAAAGGGTAATGCTTGCTGGATAGTGACTTGGCTATGCTGTATGAAGTGCCTACAAAAAGGTTCAATGAGCAGGTAAAAAGGAACATCAAAAGGTTTCTGGAAGAGTTCATGTTCCAGCTTACAAAAGAAGAGCTTGAAAGTTTGAGGTCGCAAATTGCGACCTCAAAAAGAGGTGGTCGGAGATACTTACCTTATGCTTTTACTGAGCATGCACGAGTTCTGGGGGTCAGCCCTTGAAATTTGACATCCTTTATTTGTCAAATTTCAAGGGCTGACCCCAATGGGCCCCTATGCATGGTAGTCTCCCAATCAAACGCTCACCGCAAAGCCTGGGGGCAGGCATTGAATTATACGATTGGGAAATAAATCCATAATTCAAGGCACGAACCCCGGACTTTGCGTGGAAAGATGAACTCTTCGCCGGCAGGGGTGCATTACCATAATTGCAAAAAATATGGGTTTCCCTGCATATTTATCTACAAATATTTTCCCACCAAAATCACCTGCCCCAACTGAATAAACATAATTTCCACCGAAAAGATGCACGTCATCTTTATGAACATAGCTATTATCAATAAGAGGTTTTCCATCAGGCCCTATTAAGCCCTCATCAGGGGCAAGAAGGTCTTTTTCACGGAGCTCTTTTTCTAAAATTAGGATAACTTCTTCCAAGCTGAGCTCTTTTTCCACTGGATAGATAAACTTATCGATTCTCTTTAAATCAAATGACCGATAATCCAGTCTAACGATGGTTATTTTTACTTCTTCTCCTATTTCAGGAATGGATGATACTATAACTACCCATTCAGCGGTAGTAGGATCAAACGATCCTACAGTATATGGTTGCATAAGGATTACTATTGAATAAGCTTTTCCTGAAGTGACAAACCCTACTTCTTCAAGCCCCTTAACACTCTCCCAAATAGTTGGGGCATATAGTTTGAGTTCCTCTCTGATACGGTTATCTATAGTGTGATCTTCATAATACAGGTAAATATTCCCTTCAGGAGTGGACTGTGCCATTAAGCACCGAAAATTCAAGCCGATAACTGCGGCTACGACTATTACTTCTGTAACCAAAGCTATCAAAAATCTTTTACTATGCATGGTAGTCTCCCAATCAAGTGCACACGATTCCGAAAGTGCAAGGCACATGGAAAGATGATGCCTCCCTTCGGCGTTCCAATTCACTCTATTTTTCATGAGCAGGGATTTGACCGCATATAGCGCAGAAAAATGCACTGAGCATCCTCCGGGGTAATTCTGCCATCCCTATGGACATCAGAGCACTCAAGACAAGGGCCGGTTCCAAGATAGCATTTGAAAGCAAGCAGAGCATCCCTGGGAGTAATAAAGCCATCCCCGTTAACATCTCCTTTAATGCACCTCATACGGAAGAATCCTCCTGTTTTGGAAAAATGAGCTATATCACTCCCCAAGTTCTCCAATTTAAAAAGATAAACGGCACTTTCCTGTTCACTTTTGAGTTTTGATTGTGATAATCTAAAATTCCCCCATTTTAGGGGTTTGTGACAATGCAAAATTCCCCCACCCCTGACTGAAGTTTCCGGTATTATATGGGCAGAAAAAAACTAAAGACCATGATACCGGAGGCAG
>JBFLZW010000043.1 GCA_040755755.1 bacterium
GGTTTCCACCCTATTCACAATCTCAACAACTAATTTCACTTGTTAACTATTTTATAAATTTATAATTTGGGGGTGGGGGAATTTTCGGCTGTCACGGTGGGGGAATTTTCGATTGACATTACCATTCCATCTCCAGGATGGCGAATTTACTCTGCAAGAGGTTCATTACTCCCATGATATTGGCTACCTTCCCTTTGGGCACCTGGAACCGTAGATGGATTTTATCTTTAACCTTTGGTGGCACTGATGGTGATGCTGTTGGTGATGCTGTTGGTGATATCTGCGGTGATATTGATGATCCTGGTGATGATACTGAAGGTGTAGGCAGTGTTGTAGCCCCCTGGCTGTTTCCCTGGTAACCTGAGATGGGTGGAGAATTCACCGTACCAGATGGTTGGGGGTAGACAGGGTCTTTTGGTTCAGGGAGGATTTCTTTTCTCTTCCTTTGTTCATTGCACAGGGCTTCGCTTATCATGACTTCATTTTCAGAGAAGGCGATTGATGCGGGCTCCTTGAAGTACCGGCAGACTGGAGCATCGTTTTCCATCTCGCCCAGGCCGAAAAGGCCCATACGGACACCTTCACTGATTCCCTGTTCCAGGACAGCTTTGCTCTTTGGCCTTGGTTCTCCAGGGGTCTTGAGGGATGATTGGTAGAGCTGGTCTGTGGAGACATAATCCCTGCCGGAAAGGTACTTCTCTCGGAGGACTAGCGGAGCGATTCTTTCCAGTATCTCTTTATCGGCGCGCAGTTTCTCGTATACCTCGTGATCGAGCCCCTTATCCTCACCATAGGTGGGGATACCCAGGTCAGCGTCTTTAAACCGCTCCTTATCTGGAATGGCAATGATCCGGTAGAGCATGCGAATGGATTCTTTCAGCCTCGTTCCGGCCTTATCGAGTTCCTTCTTAACTGTTTTCTGCTGCTCGGCAGAGAGATTAAGGCTTTTATCAGCCTCAATATCATCGTAGGCCATCTTGTGCTTCAGGGTATTGATAAAGCCTGTTCTTTCGGATTCCAGAGGATAGAGGAAAAAGATTGTGTTCCGGTAAACCCGTGGTGTTTGGCCCTTGGTTTTGACGATAGTGCTCATCATTTCACTGGCTTCTTGATTAAGAATCACCAGTTTCAATTCTTCCGAATCTGGGATATTGCCTGGATTTTTCTCCCAGATAAAAACTTTCATCTTTCCACCAAGAATGCTCTTTTTCAGAAGCTCGCGTTCGGTCTCAACGAGTCTGTCATCCTTGATGTTTTCCATCTTTTTCAGCAGGATACGGTTTAAGTTGGGCTGATTGCTGAAGAAATATCTCTCGCCGGTATTTTGCAGGTAAAAGAGTTTCCCCCGAAGCTGCTCAACAGCCTCAGCTACAACGCTGGCAGGGTTTTCAGGAGTGGTAGCGGCCCGCTTGATCTCAGCCGTGGTAATGCCGTGCTCTCTGCCGCCTGAGAAAGAGTGAAGGAATATCGTACGAGCCGCCCTGCTGCCCAGATTGAGCCCCTGGTAGGCATTGCCCAGTGATGAATCTACCTTCTTGGAACCCGCCTCAATGTTCGTGATATCGGCAGCAATAATGCTGTTGTATTCTTGTCCGAGATGCTTTACCAGTTCCTGTCGGAGTCCCTGATTAGCCAGGTCAAAATCTGCCGCACTGATGTATGGCTTATTCGATCCTTTTAAGGAGTGTACCACCAGGGAAAGAAGCCTGAGTACGCCACGGGTCCTCTGAAAGCTCGGAAAACTTCCCCAATGGTGGTAGAGCATGTCCACTACCTCCGGCATGAATGGATATGAGTCAAGGAATCTATCCCTGTATTCGCTCTGGGATAATCCTGCCGGAAGAATCCCTTCTTTTTCAGCATACCCCATGAAGCATGCTACCGCATCTCTGGCGCTGTCGTCATCGAGCTGGCTGAATAGCCTCCTTCTGATGATTTTGGTAATCTCGTTTTCCTGAACCGGTGTGTATATCTTTTCAACTCTGCCAGCTACATGCTGTAACTGCTGGTAAAGTCTTTCCGCCTTTGCATCGTAATGCTCCATAATGCTTGAAGGCAAAGTGACTACCAGGCAAACCTTGGCTAATGTACCTACCGCTTCGGTGAGTTCCTGCATAAAGGCAATGGTCTGGTTCGCCAGGGTGCTTTCGGCCACTCGCACGCCTGCTGCTTTGGTCACATACTCTAAAACCTCATCCATCAAAATTCTGCGGCAAAGATATCCATTGTGAGCCTGCCCTCTAAAATATCCTGATGGGGAATGGCAATCGTATGAAAGGCTTTCATCGGTAATAACCTCCGTTATAATACCCCCCGTCATGATATCCACTGCTCTGATATCCCCTATTCTGATATCCTCCGGTGCTCTGATCCTTATCTTTGCAGCCGATCTTTGGCTCTTTACCCGTACCCGCTAAAAACCTGTCTAAAGGTTTCTCATCCTTGCTTTCACCTTTGCTTGCGTCAGGTTTCATTTTTCTCCCTCTTCAATATCTCCAACTTTTCCAACTTCTCCGATTTTTTCATTTTCCTCGGTTTCCTCGGTTTTCTCAGCTTTCTCAGTTTTATCAGATTCATCAATCTCTTCAATCTCTTTTAGTATTTTTTTAAATGCCGGTCGTAGGGGCGGAAGTTCTTCTTTCACTGTAATCCATACAATATCTACTTTAACACCGTGATATTCGTGGATTAACATGTCTCTCATTCCAGCCATATCCCTCCACGGTATCTCAGGGTATCTTTCCCTCATTTTGGGGGGAATCTTCTTAACGCCCTCACCGATGATTTCCAATGCCCGTATCACTGCGAAAATGGTTTTATCATCCTTCGCAAATTTATCGTAGGAGATGCCATGAGCAAATTTCATCGCCTTGTCCAAAGCGTCTATGATATCCAGAATATAATCTTTAATTTCTCTCTTCATGGGTTTTTATCTTTGCAGCTCTTTATTTTTACAGCTCTTTATCTTTGCAGCCTTACAGCTTTTCCTCTTTGCAGGGTGCTCTCTTTACAGGTAAACAACCTCTTCGAGTATATGCTTTCCTATATTGGGCTTGAGAGCATCTTTCATAACAAGGTCAACTTTCACTCCTAAAAGCTCACTGAGGTAATTTTCCATATTGATAAACTTTAAAAGGCCAATCTTAGCCCTACTCTCAAATTCCACGAGAATATCTACATCGCTCACTGCTTTCTGCTCACCACGAACGTAAGAGCCAAAAATTCCTATCTCTTTTACTTTATATTTCTGCCTCAGTTCCTCTTTATGATCTCCCACGATACCTTTTATATTTTCAAGGGTTTTCATTTTTCTTACTCCTCAAGCTTCAAAAGGTGTGCTGGCAATGACCACCCTCTTGGCCTCCCGTTCGCCCGCTTCATTACACTGTTACTCCAGCTTGTTTCATTTGAGCCGACTTACTCCAATTGATCCTGATCGATTCCGGTTGGTTTCAGCCTTGTTCCGACTCTTCTAAGATCTTGCTTATCAATGGTTTAATCTTCGGGATAACATCCTTTATCGTATTCCAGACAAGTTCACATTTGATGCCGAAATAAAAATGAATGAGCCTGTCTCTCATCCCTGCCATTTCTCTCCAGGGGATAGAGGGATAGCTCTTTCTAATGCTTTCTGGAACATTTTTGGTTGCTTCTCCGATAATTTCAAGCTTCCTTATGATGGCACTCGATCTCAGGTCATCAGTTCTTAAAGTCTCAAGATCCATCCCTTCTACGAACTTCTCAATGGCTTCCATAGCCTCTATGATATCAGCCAGGTAAAGCTTATGGTTCCTCGTACTCATAGGTAAACGGCCTCTTTAAAGACCTGCTCCTTGATTTCTTCCCGAACAGTGTCAGCAGGAACAATGTCCACTCTTACCTTGAGTTTTTCTTCGAGGAAGTCCGCAATGCCGACGAAATCAAGTAAGGACGCGCCTTCCAGAAACCTTACCAGGATATCTATATCGCTGCTTTCTTTTTGTTCTCCACGGGCATAAGAACCAAATACCCCAATAATCTCAGCCTTGTATTTTTGCCTTATTTGATCTTCTAAGCCCTTGAGAATCCTTATAATATTTACAAGCTCTCTCATTTAAAATTACCTCTCATCGGGACGGCTTCCGTTGGAATACCCCCCGTTAGGATAATTCCCGCTAGAATAATTTCCGCTGCCTGGATTCTTGCAATCGCTCCTTACCAGCTAAAAACCCATCCAGAAGCTTTTTCTCTTTGCTCTCAATAGGCAGTGTCTCGGATACTGCCTGCGCCACACGGAAGAAGGCTTCCTTATCGCCATACCCTGTGTCCTTAAGCAGTTTCATCATCTCTTCCCGTTTGCTCTTTTCCCAAAGCAGGAGGACGTTATGAAGAATATCTATCAGTTCCGATGCATCCTTAAGGTCTGCAAGGTTTCTCTCCTGCGGCCCCAAAACCCTGATAAATTCCTTCTCTTTTTTGATGAACCCAGGTCTGCTCCATTCTCTGGGAAGATCAAGGCTGCACGTACGGGCAAGCTTGTTTGCCTCATCAAACTGAACCTTTGCCTCACCATAATTCCATCGGTAGAGGACATAAAAGCGGGTCAGGTCAGTGATTTCACCGGCAAAGCCATTATGCAATATCTGGTGTACGGCATAATCAGTAGAGATTTTTCGTACCTCTTCCAGCAGCCGATCAGCACGCACGATATTGCCTTCATAATCCATTACCTTCTCGTATTTGCCAAAAACTTCGATAGCCGAGCCAATGGCCGCAATGAAGAAGTCTGCCCCCCTGATTCCCTCCTCCCAGAGCCGGTCAAGCTTTTTGTTGAGATGCTGTTTCAGTTCCTCTTTGACCTCATTGTAGAATCCGGTAGGCTGGCGGGTCATCTTGCGGGCGACAATGTAGATGGAAGAGGCAAGAGCAGCCGATTCCTTGGCTCGAAGTCGTGTTCGCATTTCCGTGTTTATTGGCCAAGCGCCAGTGACGATTAGGCCGGAATCAAGGAGTGAGTTAATGAGAGTTTCCCAGCCCTCGGTGGATTTGTGGGCATAGACGATAGTGGTGATACCATTTGGCCTTAAGACACGATAGATTTCTTGGAAGGATTTTTTGAGCATAGACTCAAAAAATTGCTTAGAGTTCTCCTTCCCACCATGTCTATAAGGGTCTGATACGATCTCATTTAATTTGGGAGTTACCAGTGTCGAAAACAGTTCTGGATATAGATCTCCTACTGTCCTTTTTAACCAGACATAAAAGAAGTCCGAAAGATTAGCATATCCAACATTATCATAATAGGGTGGATCAGTGAAAACTGCGTCGAAGTAGTTATCGGGATAAGACAATGATGTGGCGGAGGATTGAGTGATGGTGGCGGGAGTGTCAGAGACAAGAGTTTGTTCTAACGAATATATGATTCTTTCGACTTGGTCTATAAATGCCCCGCTATGAGAATAGATAGGATTATTTTCAACATAATCCCATGTCATCGGTAGAGCTTGTCGTGCGAAGATATCCACTGGACACTCTGCATCCGCTTTCCATCTCGTTAATGTAGATGTAAACATTAAAGTTCTATCTATTCCCAGTCCTAAATAACTAGCCACTGCCTTTGCATAATCCTCTCCAAGTTTCGACTCGCTCATGTTCTTGTACGATTCTCTCATTTTCTCTGCAAGGGTAATCAGTGCTAACTTCTGCCTTATATTAAATAAATCGCCCCATGTGTTCATTCCGTACATCGGTGGTCGATCTACATCATGACAAGGTATAGGAATTGCCTCATCCGGCACGGGATCTATTCCCCATTCCAACATCAGCTTTTCCTGTTTTTCCTTCAAACATTTCTCTGCCTCTCTAAAAATTTCTATATCTTTATCTGTAGCAATTCTATATCGCTTGCCGCTTGTGCTTGGCTTATGTAAAACCACAGCTATTATCCTCTGCCCAGATTTTCCTTCCCGAAATAATTTTCTTGTTGTTTTATCATCAACGACCGATGGGCAAGCTAAACACGTGGCAACTGCCTTTGAAATAGTGCCATTAGAAGGATCAAACCCATCTGGTATCTTTTCATATCCATCGCCCACAATCTTGTACCTCACCTCTCCACCCTCAACATAGGGGAAAAGGGCAATCTTTTTTTTCTCCTTCTTTGCTAACCAAAATTGACGCATTAAAGGAATCTCGGCACTACATGTTAGATTTTGACAGGGAATTGTCCTTGCCCAAATATAACCAACAGGAATAGCACCGTCCGCCTCTGTTGGATAAAACCTCCCAATCTCCTTTTCCTCTTCATCTAAAACCCATTTGCCCCATTTTTTCACATCTTCAAGCAGAGAATTTTGCAAGGGATTAGCCCAGATTAATTTTTTCCCCTTATCTGCTTTTATATCCTTCGATCTTCCATACTTCTGAGGATACTCAAGGGTGCATTTCTGAATTAAAACCGCAACAGGATTCACGTCATTAGAGTAGGTTTCACATCCCAGGCGAAGAGCTTCCAATGGAATAGTCCCACCTCCACCAAAGAGATCGAGCACCTTTGGTGGTTTTCCACCATTTGCCTTCAGTATATCTTCTCTGGCTTTATCAATGAGCTGGCGGCTCAAGGATTTTTCCCACTTCGAAAATTCGATGATAAACTCTCTCTGTTTATTCCATTCATCAACATTTTCTGGAGCGGGGATCAGGGCTGCATAATTAGTTGCTCGCCTTGATGCCAGCGGTCGTCTTGCCCACCAGATATGCAGGGTAGATATATGCCCATGCCGGATATTTTTCTCTCTTGCTGATTCTATGCTGACTTCCCGTACCGGAAAGGTCTCTTCTATGAAGCGCTTATCGTTTATCATCTAAGTGTAATCCCTTTCAATCTCCTTCAGGATTTTCTCAATTTATCTTTTATTTATACTGCGAACGGGTGAATGTTGAACTTTTTGCACAGGAGTCAGAAGTCAGGAGCCAGAAGAAAGTAAAAGGACTCCTTATTTAAGATAGCCCACACCTTCTTGTGAATTCTGACTCCTGACTCCTGGCTCCTCTGGAAAAGTTCAATTCTAAGCCGTTTATAGTATAAATGCCATGAGTATCTCCCTTTGTAGTTCCAACCTTTTCTGCCATATTATTTTTATTTTTAATTTGGGCAATCTCTATAATTCTACTTTGTCACATTTATGGTTAAGTTATTGATAATATTAACTACTGCTAAAAATTGGATCTTCAAGAAATTCAACCACTTAGCTGGTAATGTGGCAAAGTAGAAATAATTATCTCCTTTATTTATATTTTGGAATCTATTCCCGTTTTCAAGAGTGCCAGGTAGCCAGGCTTTCTGCTCTACCATATTTGGGGCTTAAATTTTTCATCATTGAGGATAGCCACGCTCTCTCCTCTTTCCACTATGATAAATAACCCTTTTCTATAAGCGTACTTATCCGCTTTTTCCTCTATGGCGAGCGCTCCTACTGCTCCGATCACTTTTCTGTCCTGATATTCAGGAAAAAATCCCTTAAAGTTTTTCAATCTCTCTAAATGTTCATCGACGTCTTCTATTCTCAGGGTGCTCTTGGCTTCTATTAATACTGCATATTCACCATTTATGGCCAGGATGTCTATTTCTATTCCAAACCCGTTTTTTTGCTTCTTAACTCTTTGATAGATGGTATCTACCTTTATCTCTCGCTCTTTAAACAGCCTTATTACCGAAGGAGCGATTGAATTTTCTACAAATTTGCCCCATTTTCCTGTCAGGGCATTCACTGCCTTGCTCGTCCTATTGATTTCATCGTTTGTTTCTTTAATTCTTTGATCCGTTTCTTTAAATCTTTGATCTGTTTCTTTAAACAGATTCCATATCTCCTGAAATCCCTTCTCTATTTCTATATTAGTCATAAGATATCTCCTTTATATATGGAGGAGCGAAATTGGGACTTGTCCCAATTTCCAAAAGCCCATATTATGCACAAAATCTTCAATTTTATTTATGCTATCCAGGATATCTTTAACAAAAAGCCCGTAATCTCGCTTCAAACATAGACTACCTCTTTTAAGATGAGGTCTTTTAGTTCTGGCCAAATAGCCTTCTTTCTGACGAGATCAACCTTTACCTTAAGGAGCTTTTCAAGATATCTCTCAAGTTCAATGAATTTAAACAAGTCTGGGACTTCATCAAACTCAACCAGGATATCCACGTCACTCCTCTTTTTCTGCTCACCTCTGGCATACGAGCCAAATATCCCGATTTCTCTCACTTTGTATTTCTTATGCAGTTCTTCTCTGCAAGGGTCTCCATTTTTTCATCCTCCACCTTCCGGCCTTGGAACTGATGATTAAAAGTTGGGATGGGGAACCCCTCATTTCTAATCACTAATTCTCTTCGTCTTCCCCCTGATATCATCTTGGCCTACAGCGTGCATGATAATTCAAAAGCTTCCTCATACTAAGGCGCTTTGCTCTGTTAAGGGGAATGGCACTTACATAAGAATTAGTAATTCTCCCGCAGAGACGCTGAGACGCAGAGGATATCATTGAAAAGTAAAAGTAAAACAAGTTCCTCCTTGTGCCTTTTTACTTTTTGCTTGCTT
>JBFLZW010000044.1 GCA_040755755.1 bacterium
ACCTCATCCCTCACCTCTATCCACATCTACAACTCCTGCTTCATACCCAGCTTATCGATTTACAGTGTGGATGAACGGTCCAATTTATCTGAGCGCACATGGGTCAATTTTGCTGAGCGCCATAGGGTAGTAACTCCTGACTCCTTGAAAAAGCTCCCCCTCTAGCAAAATGCTCTCCCCCGAAACCGGGGAAGAGCATTTTCATGAGAGACCGGATTGTAATCATTATGGATACTGCATTGGCTCATATCTCATAAATTATAAGGAATTGGCAGTAGTCGTATCGGAAGAAGACAGCTGCTTCAATAAGGAGGTCCAGCCCGGTAAGTCAGATTGCCCTTGCAGTATGAAGAGTCTTTCCAATTCGTATAATCCGCCCAAGTCCGTACAGCCCATTCAGTCCGTACAGTCCGCCCAGTCCGTAGAGTCCACTCAACCCGAATAACCCGCTCAATCCGTAGAGTCCGCCATATAAACTGCCCACCCCACACAATCCGGATAATCCATATAACCCCAGGCCGTATCCTCCGTATAACCCGGAGGTGAATCCATTCAGACCGTACCAGCCAGAGCTATAAAGACCGCTTCCATAATATTCTCCCCCATAAAGGCCGTAGTAGCAATTTCCCCGTGGCAGAAAAAGCAATCACCAGTATTACTGGGATAGCAAGAGTAAGCATGCGCATCACGGTTTTTCTACTCAGAGTCAACATCGAAGATCTCCTCAATTTGCGCCTCTGGAGTCATCTGTTCAGCAATGCCTATCCAGAATATCGATCCAGCACATATTCAGCGTCTTCGATCTTGCCTGACCATCTTTCGCGAACCAGTTGAGTAGGGGTTGCATCCGGTGATAAAGCTCAGAAGCTAAAACCTGGATGCAACCCCTCCCGGTATCAGGAACCGGTTGGGGGGGAGTTTCATACCGATCCCTGACCCTGCTGAAATTCTTTAATCTACCCCTAACGCAATCTTCTTACCACAATGTCTTCTTAACGCGCGATGTTTACTATTGCCTACACGATCCTCATCTTCCTGACATGATCCTTTTTATTCCCTGAACCTGAATTTCCCCCCAAATTCCCCCCAAAGCCTACCCTTGCGAAAAGACCATCTCCCGATCCTGACAGGAAAATTTTCATATTACCGGGACAGTTATAACCGCATCCGCGGTGGCGGTTGCAGCCGTACTGGCTGTCTGGACAGTCTCCGGGACCGGAGAAGAGAACATGGCTGCCAGCAGTAAAGACTGCCATCCGGGGTTTCCCAGTCCTCCACTGGCCAGCAGTTGAAGTCCATAGGAGCGTAACTCATTCAATCCGGAAGATCCGAAAAGACCGGACAGGCTCTGCAACCCGTTCTGTTTACCCAGGCCGTATAACCCAAGGGTCCCCAGACCGTACAGCCCCGATCCGTATAAACCGAGACCGTACAATCCCGTACCAAATAAACCGGGGCCGTAAAATCCCAGGCCGGACAATCCCAGACCACTGAGACCGCTCAGGCCGTATAGACCATACAGCCCGGAGAGGCCGCCGACTCCCGATCCGAAATACCCAAGACCGAGACTGGCAGCGAAGGAATAAGGATACCCGTAACTCCGGTATGGCGAGGCATAGCCGGTATAACCACCGTAAAGCCCGAAATAGGCGAGACAGGTTACGGGCCAGACTGCCAGCACAATACCAAGAGCAACAGCCACTGCTTTGGCTGGTTGCATATCCCCCCTTTGAGTCAATATTTCCTCCCCATACTCGGTTGAGCTCAGTTGATTCGGTTTTCCTTTTTTCCTCTTGTCTGTTCATTTTGCCTCAAGAGAAGTGCAAAGTGTATGCCATGGACGAAAAAGTCTCTTGAGACCGCATTTCCCGGCAGGGCAGATTTCGTCTGTTACCCATGCTGTCAGAGGATTTAAAGAGCGAGAGAATTACCTGAAAACCGAGAGAATTACCTGAAAACAAGGGGAAAGGCTTCGAGTACCATAAGCCGGGATTTCACAACACGAATGGGGCTCTGGACCGATAACTGCTCTCTCAGCCGGTCGGTAGCCGGTATAAAAACCGGTTTGACGCACAGGGCATATGAAAAATAGCAGGGGGGAATGCTTTAACATATTGGAAACACGATAACTTTGCTGACATAGACTTCACCCTCTGAAAGCAATAAAATTTATACTACTTGCGATTTTTGTCTCTTGAATCAAGATGCCAGAGCCGATGATTTATTGAAAAGGACCGGCTCGAAAAGAAACGATGCTCAGGATGAGAGATCAGTGGATGAAGGGTTTGCGGAAAGCAAGATTGATATAATCCGTAATTCGATGGATATCTTCGGTTTTAATATTAAAAAATTTGACTCCTACGTCCTTCCAGGGGAAGCGCAGGTGCCCCCTGGCCCATTTGATTTCTCCCAGAATATGGATCGGGTCTGCGGAAAAGGGGAGCAGGATATTCAGCGTAACATAGGGGAGTATCCTGGTCGAATCATTTACTACCAGCTTAATGCCGTCCTTGCTCAAATCCATCCCCTTGGAAATCATCTCCTCCTGAAAGCTGTCGTAGATGTCGCTGAAATGATACTTAACCAGGATTTTCGTCGATGCTCTGATCTCTTTCCTTCGATCATTGGGCATAGTATTGGGCGGTGAATCGCTCTCAAATTCTTTCGTAAGCTGAATCTCTTTGATCAGGACAGGAAGACACTCCAGGATAAGCGTTTTTATCGGGCAGGCATTCGGCTTCTCCTGCTGAGAGATTTCTATGGCCTTCTGCGTCAGCAGCCGAAAGAGAAAAAGAAGTTTAAGTGAGGGGTCAAGTCGTTGCATCTGCCTGGTAATCGCCACCTCTTCCTCTCTTTTGACATTGGAGCTGAGGATGAGGAGATCGTACTTGCGGACCTGGACCATAAACTCCGCCGCCTCGACATTCTCGACAATATCAACATAGTGCCCATCCATGAGCAGATAGTTGCAAATGTAATCCGCGAAGGAATCTTTACTAACCAGTAAAATTAACAGATCCCCCATAATAAAATCATCCTCCTAAGTTTTTTGTCATAACGGGCAATGGGTAGGAGCGGCCGTAAGGCCGCTTCTTCCGGTAGATTACCGGCCTACCCATTGGGGGGGATGTTAAATAGCAAGGTTCTTAATCCAGATGTTTCTTAGGGATACTCATTTTACCTTAGCCATACATTTTCTTCTCTTGTGCAATTGAGATACCAATCCTCTCATCTCGCACGATATTTATATAACATGTTGTAATCAAACATCTTATTAAGAAAGCCCTGCTCTTTTTCACAGAAATAGAGTAATAAATCGGCCTGCCATTTACCTTTTTTATGGAGCACAAAAACCACCTGCCGGTAATGGAAAAGCCAACTAATTGTCTTACAATTATTTTTACCTTCCGGTATTTTTATGAATCACTTCATAGAATCTATGGAAGAGTTGCTCAGACTTCCCCTGGCCCGTTTTCTTTCTTCAGGATCGAGAATATGGTGTTTTTTGATAAAGTAGCTGAGATTGCGTTGATCGATCCCCAATAGTTTGGAAGCCCGGGTCTTTACCCAATTGGCCTTATTCAGGGCCTTGAGAATGAGCTGCCGTTCGTAGGTCTTCAACTGCATCTTCAAATTAAACTCATGTTCAGGAGGTATCGTTTTCTGCCGATTTTCCGTGAGCAGATAATGAGGCAGGGATTGGACCTGAATGGTATCGCTGCTTTCCATAATAACGGCGTTTTCAACCACATTCTTCAATTCACGGATATTTCCCGGCCAATTGTAGGACACAAGGATGTCCATTGCCTCGGTGGAAACTCTTTTGACCTTCCGATTTGCCCGGCAATGATCCAGTTGAATGAACCGGTTTACCAGTATCGGGATATCCTCTTTGCGTTCGCGAAGTGGAGGCAGAAAAATAGTGACCACACTCAGCCGGTAATAGAGATCTTCCCGGAACGCGCCGTTTTCCGAAGCTTTTTTCAGCATAACATTTGTCGTGGCAATGACACGGACATCCACTTTGATCGGAGTTGATACACCAACCGGGACAATTTCATCCTCCTGCAGGACCCTCAGCAACTTGGCCTGTCCGGGGAACGACATATTCCCGATTTCGTCCAGAAGAATGGTTCCACCGTCAGCCAGTTCAAATCTGCCCTTTCGACTCTCAAAAGCACCAGTAAAAGACCCTTTCCTATGACCAAAGAGTTCACTTTCCAGAAGGGTGTCGCTGAGAGCCGCACAATTCACTTTGATGAATGGCTTGTTAGCCCGCAGGCTGTGAGCGTGGATGGCGTTGGCTACCAGTTCCTTTCCTGTTCCACTCTCTCCTTGTACCAAAACCGTAGCCTTGGTCTTGGCAACCACTCCAATCAACCGGCAAATTTCTCGGATCTTCTCGCTTTTCCCCAGGATATTGGAAACCTCATCGCATTGGTACTGAATCGCCATTCCCATTCCCTCGTTTTACTGTTATAACATAAAATTTACACTTTATTAAGAAAAGCAATGTTTATGCCATGTGCTCGGAAGGCCAGGGAAAACAGGGGGAAAGGGGAATGGGCAGTGAAGAGAAGTCAGAAGCCAGGAGAGAGCGATAAATGGCCAGTGGTCAGTGGCCAGTGAAAAAACTGATAACTGATAACTTCTTTTAAAAGCCAAGGGGCTTTCAGTAGCATTGACTTGAGGGTAAAATTTACCCCTTTCTCATGGGACATTTTTCCCCTCTCCCCTCAGGGGAGAGGATTCACAAGGGGTATTTTTGGTTAATGCATTGAATTTACAGGAAGTTATATCTCTCCCCCTTGAGGGGGGATGTCAGGTGGGGGGGATTGCCATGTATAAGCAATTGACTTCTGGCTCCTGGCTTCTGACTTCTGACTCCTGACTCCTGACTCCTGACTCCTGACTCCTGTCACTTAACATACCATATCCCCACCCACTCCTTGTGCGGATCATCATGCATTTCCCGGAGGTGAAGGCCCGAATACCGGTCGAGGATTTCCTGCTGTCTGGCATATCCAATACCTGTCAGGACAAGAGATGCTCCGGGATTGAGGAGCGATTCCAGCGACTCTCTGGCCTGGAGTAAAAGGGGTGTATGGAGATTGGCGATTACGGCATCAAAACTGCCCTTGAGCGGGAGGGACAGAACATCGGCTGTGATCAGGAAGATTTTGTTCCGGACCTTGTTGAGCTCAAGGCATATCTTCGCCGCCTGCACGGCCGCAAAATCATGATCCAGGGCTACGACTCGCTTTACTCCCAGTATTGATGCGGCAATGGACAGGATTCCCGACCCGCAGCCGATATCGATAAGGCTGCCAAGCCGCTCCCTGTGCTCACAAATCCACTGAAGACAGAACCGGGTAGTGAAGTGCTGTCCTGTACCAAAAGCCATGCCCGGATCGATTATGATTGCCTTTTCTCCTGTCCGGGCATGGCCCTGGTCCCAGACAGGTTCGACAACCAGGGTATCGGCGAAGTGAATCGGCTGAAAAAATTCTTTCCACTGGTAGAGATATTCATCCTCGTCAATCTCCCGGAGGGTAGACTCATGATCGGGAACATCAAACCCCAGGTCCCGCAAAGAGGATAGATAGACCTGCATGGACTGCAGAATCCATGACTGATCGGCATCAAGGGGAAATATTCCATGCACAAGGGACAGTGAACTGTCAGGCAGGGAATCGGTAAACACCGCCGTAGCCCCCAGCTCCTGTACCCGGTTAACACAGGCATCTTCAATCTCACCGGAAATCGGTACTGTTAACTGTAACCATTTCATATTCTTCCAAGCTCTCCAAAATACTAGGGGTTATAATCCAGATTGGCAATTTGGCTGCGGCTTGTTCTCTCTGGCATACTGGATAATCCATCTACCATACCTGCCAATCTGACAGATCTTTTCAATGAGCCGGTCGGTTTCATCCGGGCCGCTGAGCAGATGGTTTTGCTGGAGTATCGCCGGTACCAGGATTGCGCACAGGAAAGGAATCCGGCGTTTCATGCAGACCTTGATGGCCTTGCGATCGTCAACCATGACCGAATCCGCTTTCAGGAAATAATAAAGCTCGATGGTACTCTTTTCCCCTGCTCCCAAATGCGGAAGGGCAAGCTGGTCCACTTCGGGGACCGGGCAGATTGCTATCCATTTCTCCTGAACCAGGTCGCGGATCCGCCGGGCATCTTCTGAGCATGAGTGCCGTGTGCACTCCTCGTAAACCTGGGGAGAAGCGATCAGGCGGACAAGCTGCGCATAGGTGCACAGCAGTGAGGCCTTGCTCAAATAGATTAAAGATGAGCTGTCTCCGATAACGGTCTGCAATTGCTGACTCCTCTTCACTGACCACTGACCACTGGCCACTGATCACTGGCCACTGACCACTCCCTACTCCCTGGCTCCTGCTGATAATTTATGATATGATATACCAACATTGGTATAATTGGGAAAGGATATTTTTATGCTTGCGGAAAATATTGCCTTTGTGCTGGTTTCGCCCAAAAATTCCGGCAATGTCGGAGCCGTGGCCAGGGCACTCAAGAATATGGGGTTCCGGGATTTGCGGCTGGTCAACCCCCGCCCTGTGAACTGGCTTGATGCTATTCAGATGGCCTGCGGAGCGGAGGACCTGATCGAGCAGGCACGAGTAGAGGCCAGTCTGGAGGGGGCCCTTTCAGACATTACCTGGGTTGTGGGCACTACTGCCCGCAGAAGGCGGTATGCGAAGACCGTCTCCTCTCCCCAGGATATTGCCCGGACCGTTGTTTCCCTGAGTCAGGAGAACAGGATAGCTTTTCTCTTCGGATCGGAAAAATACGGATTGACCACGCAGGAGATGAGCTTCTGCCACCAGGCGGTCACGATCCCCACCCAGGAGGATTTTTGCTCGCTGAACCTTTCTCAGGCGGTCATGGTTGTAGCCTGGGAGCTTTTCAAGGTTTTTCAGGAAGGCTGTCATCATCGGTCTAACACCCAGCCGCATCAGCCGAGAATGGCTTCCCAGGATGATCTTCAGGGCTTTTTCCTTCACCTTGAGCAGGTCCTGACGGAGATTGGATTTATAACCGAGGAAAATTCCCGCCACATGATGCTGTCACTCAAGGAAATGATCCGCCGGAAAGCCGTCACCGGCAGGGAAGTAAGAATCCTGCGGGGGATACTGCGGCAGGTCCAGCACTCAAGGGGCACGTCAACCAGCCGCCATGCCTGAGCCAGCCGACAACATGAATAGAGGGGAATCCCGAATCATTCTGGCTTGTGACATCCAATTGGACCGCGACTACGAGTTGACCGGCCCTTCCCGAAAGGCGTTGCAACTGTGGGAGCCGCGCAGGGGGGAAATCATCACGGTCATGGATGCGGGTCTGCACAGTTACCGTGCCCGGATTTTCGACCTGTCGGCTGAAGGGGCCAGAATTCACGTTTTTGCCAGAGGGGATGGCCCTGTCGGGACCGGGAGGGAAATTATCCTCCACCAGGCCCTGCCCGAAAGGGAGCGGATGGAATGGATCATTCAGAAAGCCACCGAGCTTGGGGTTTCTGCCATCGCCCCATTCAAATCGGCGCGGTCCACCTCGCTGGAGGAGAGGGAAAGCAGGCAAAAGAAAGCTCACTGCTGGCCCCGCATAGCCCTGCGGGCTGCCAAGCAGTGCCGCAGGCCCGACATCCCTTATCTCTTCCCTTTGTGCACCTTTCAGGAATCTTTGCACCAGGCACGGCAAAGCGGCCTCCGGATACTCCTGTGGGAAAAGCAGGAAGCAGGACTGACTCCGGCCGATCTCTTGAGACGGCCATGTGGCAGCGGAGGAATATCTGTCATGGTCGGTCCTGAAGGGGGGTTTACCGAGGATGAAGTCACTTTGGCCAGACAGGAAGGGTTTGAAACCCTTCACCTTGGTCCCCGCATTTTGAGAACGGAAACAGCGTCCCTGGCCCTTCTCAGCATCCTTCAGTTTGTGTTGGGTGATTTTTGAGATAAATACATTACCCGAACAGATTCTCATAGCCCCTTCATAGGGCAGATGTAATCCTCTACTGTTTTAAGAGAGGGCGAATCACTTTTTTCATTACCCAGTCGTAATTGGGAGGGGTATCTGAACGGGCCATTTCCCCCATGACATAGACCGTCTCCCCTTGACAGTATTTGTGCAGTCTCTCAAGAAGATTCAATGATCGTTCCTGAAACTCCTGGTCAGAAAGACTGTCATTGTAGCGGTTGAGAAAGTATTCCCGGCAGAAGTTCAGGATGGTGTTGATTTCCGGATATCCCATAATATAGAGCCTCCTCGAAGAACACTATTCGGGTGATTGATTTGTATCAGACATTTTCCCATTTTAGCAAGCAAGTTTTATGCCAAATATTGGCGAATCTACCAGCAGGATTTATCACCCGGAATATAAAGGGATATATAGGCGGGGATGGCGAAGGGCAGGAAAACACCTCCTGTTTATTTTCTTGACAGTAATAAAACTTTCGGTAAAAAATTGCCGAAAGACTTCGGCCTTCTTGTTCAAATGCTGAAAATGTATAAAAATCACAATCTTGATTGCCTTTCGTAATTGTTTGACAAGATTGGCAAAATCGATTAGAATTATACCGCTTGCTCAAGAGAGGAGAAAGAATACCTATGGAAAAAATCTGGGCTCCGTGGAGGATGCAGTATATTCTTTCCGAGAAGAAAAGTGGCTGTATATTTTGTGAAAAAGCACAAGAGAGCGAAGACAGGGGAAATTATATTTTATTTCGTGATACGCTCGGATTCGTTATCATGAACATTTTCCCGTATAATAACGGGCATCTCATGATAGCTCCGTATCGTCATGCAGCCAGTCTGGAAGAGTTATCTTCGGAAGAGCTTTTCCAGATCATGACGTTGACCAAAAAGAGCGTGGCCTGTTTGCAGGAGGCCATGAAGGCTGATGGATATAATATTGGCATGAATGTCGGGGCCGTGGCCGGGGCCGGAATTGCCGATCACCTTCACCTCCACATCGTACCCAGATGGTGCGGAGATACCAATTTCATGCCGGTTTTAGCGGATATCAAGGTGCTGCCTCAGCATCTGGATACCACCTATGATATCCTGAAACCTCTCTTTCGATAACGAAAAAGCTGGAAATAGAGAAATGGACAGGGTTGGGAGTGGAGATAATGCATATTATTAAAATATTGCTGGTTGTGGTTATAGTTATCGTCAGTGTCGATTTTGTCAGGCAAAATGACTGGATTGTCAGGCAGGGTTATCAAATCCAGTATTATCGGTATCAAACCATAGAGATCCCGGTGATTCTCCTGCTTCTGGGCAGTCTCTTTTTTGGTGCCTTGATGGTGAGCATACCTTCATTCGTCAAGAACTTTAACCTGAAGAGGACCTTGAAAGCGGAGCGCCGAAGATGTGCCCAGATGGAAAGGGAACTGAATTCCCTCCGGAACTTGCCGCTTACCGATGAAAAGGCCATTGAACGAATTGGAAAGGACACTTGAGGCAGAGAAACAATGCACAATGTATCTATCTACTTCACGGCTGCCATCTCCCTGGCTCTTGGAGCCTGGCTGGGGTGGACCATAGCTAAAAAGCCATCGCCGGAAAAAAAGACCGGCCAGAACGATCGCGACGCCTATATCCGGGGACTCAAATACATCATTTCCAATCAACCGGATAAGGCCATTGCCGAATTCACCAGGGCGGTTCAGGTCGATTCAAATACCATTGAAATTTACCAGGATCTGGGCAACCTGTTTCGGGAGCGGGGAGAGGTCGGACGGGCGACTCAGATTCACCAGAGTATTCTCTTACGGCCTTCACTGGACAGGGAATTCCGGATATCCGCTCTCATGAACCTGGGACTTGACTACCAGAAAGGCGGGTTTATCGACCGCGCAATCAAGGTTTATCAGGAAGTCCTGGAGCATGACGAGGATAACCTGCAGGCCTACCGGCTGCTGGAAGAGCTGTACGAGGAAGGAAAAGACTGGGAAAACGCATACCAGATGGAAAAACAGATTCAGAAACTTGCAGGAGCTTCCAGTAATTACTCCCGGATAGCACACCTTATGACTGAAATGGGTAAGGTGGCTTATCAGAAAAACGACTATACTCAGGCCATCAAAAAACTGAAAGAAGCAATCAGCCTGGACAAAGACTGCACCGAGGCATATCTTATCCTGGGAGACATTTATCTGGCCGAGGATAAACCAGCCAAGGCGATTGCCATTT
The DNA here is from genome assembly GCA_040755755.1 of bacterium. Classification (NCBI taxonomy): domain Bacteria; species bacterium. Next base: position 10,225 of record JBFLZW010000044.1, read on the forward strand.
TCAATAAAATCATCTCCTCGGATCAGTACCAGCATTCCTTCGGCGTGCACAAGCTGCTGGAAAAGGCTTATCTCCAGAAGGGAAGATTTGAGAGCATAGAATCAGTTTACCAGGAAATTTTAACCCGTCGTCCCCAGGATACCCGGACCAGGGCTATCCTGGCTGATTATTACTATAAAAAAGGGCTCATACCCAGAGCAATCGAAGAACTGCAGGAGGGGCTGAAAGTTTGCCCCGAGTCTCTGACCCTTCGCTCCACGCTGGCCGAAATGTTGATCCGCGACAACCGTCAGGATGAGGCTCTTCGGGAATATCAACACCTTATAGAACAGATCATGGATAAAAACGAAGTTTTTTCCTGTCAAAAGTGTGGTTATCAATCCTCCCAGATCCAGTGGAAGTGCCCGCAGTGCAAGGAATGGGACAGCTACGTGGCTCACCAGATATAAAATCCTGCCGTTTTCCGCCGACACTTTTAAAGACAAAAGAAACCAGACACAACCATGATTGACAACCTGAAATCCAATCAGACCACGCATGATGAGACAAACGGACCATGTCTGCCCGCTGCCGAAGATGCGGCTCTGACTCCCATGATGCAGCAGTACACCCGGATCAAGCGGGAGTACCGTGAGGCGATTCTTTTTTTCCGGCTGGGTGATTTTTATGAAATGTTCGGCGAGGATGCCGAAGTTGCCTCCCGGATACTTCAGCTTACTCTGACCAGCCGCGACCGGAACAAGGAAAATGCCGTGCCTCTGTGCGGAGTGCCCTATCATGCAGCGGAAGGCTATATTGCCCGGCTGATCAGGGAAGGCTACACGGTGGCTGTCTGCGATCAGGTGGAGGACCCGAAAAAGGCCAAAGGGATCGTCCAGCGGGAAGTGACCAGGGTAGTTACCCCCGGCACGATCACCGATTCGAACCTGCTGGAAGGAAAAGAGAATAATTTTCTGGGATCCCTGGCCGTCAAGTCTTCCGGCCTCGGACTGACCTTTGCCGATGTTTCGACCGGCGAGCTCTGGATAACCGAATACCAGGGGCCGGACTGGTATCAGAAGCTTGAAACCGAGCTTTTTCGCAAAGCCCCGCGGGAGCTGATCGTCCCCCGCTCCCTGGCCGAAGATCATCTTTTCCGAAAGCTGTGGGCCGGGCTTCCCCGCATCCGCCTCGAATACCGGGATGATGACCGCTACCGGGAGGAGAGCGCCCGCAAATGCCTGCGGGAGCATTTCATGGTCCACTCCCTGGACGGGCTTGGCTGTGAGGGAAACAGTCTGGCAATTTTATCGGCAGCCGCAGCCATTTCCTATCTGCGCTCAACCCAAAAGCGCGATCTCTCCCACCTGCGCCGGCCCCAATGGTACAGCCTGAGCGAGTATATGATCATCGATGCCGCCACCCAGCAGCATCTTGAGCTGGTCTCTTCCTGGCAGGATGCCAAAAAAGGCGGCTCCCTGATGGCCGTTCTCGACCTGACCGAGACCTCGATGGGAGGACGCACGCTCAAGCAGTGGATTCTCCACCCCCTGCTCCAGGTTGAGGCAATCAACCAGCGGCTTGAGGCTGTGGAGTTTCTGGCCAGCCGACAGAGTCTGCGCCAGCAGCTGCGGGAGCTGCTGAAAAAGGTCTATGACCTTGAGCGGATATCCGGAAAAATTGCCCTCTTTTCCGCTTCGGCCCAGGACCTGACCGCGCTGAAAAATTCGATCGCTTTCCTTCCCCGGATAAAAGCCCTGCTGCCCAAAGAGCCTGCCTCCTCCCTGTTGGCCTCTCTGGCCGGATCGTGCGATGAGCTTCAGGATGTCTATCAGTGGATTACCTTAAGCCTGGCTGATCCCCCGCCCCCACCCTCGCAGGATACCGGCCTTATCAGGGAAGGGTACTCGGCTGAGCTGGATGAGCTTCGCCAGCTTGCCTTCGAGGGCAAAAACTGGATTGCCCGGCTGGAAAACCAGGAGCGCCGGAAGACCGGCATCTCGTCGCTGAAAGTAAGATACAACAAGGTGTTTGGCTACTACATCGAAGTGACCAAAGCCAATCTGGGGCTGGTCCCGGACAACTACATCCGCAAGCAGACCATTGCCAATGGAGAGCGCTACATCACTGCCGAGCTCAAGGATTACGAGACCAGGGTCCTGACCGCCCACGAGAAAATGGTGCAGATGGAAAAATCCCTGTTCCAGGAACTTCTGGCCCGGCTCTCCCCGCAGGTGAACCGGATGCAGGAAACCTCCCGGAGCCTGGCCAGGCTTGACGTTCTGGCTGCTCTGGCTGAAGCTGCCTGCCGGTATCACTATGTCAGGCCGACGGTCAATGCCGGATCAGCCATTCAGATCGTCGAAGGCCGTCATCCGGTCGTGGAGCATCTGTCAAAGGATGAACGCTTTGTGCCCAACGATACCAGCCTCGATGACGAGAAAAACCAGCTCCTGATTATCACCGGCCCGAATATGGCTGGAAAATCAACCTATATCCGGCAGGTGGCCCTGATCACCCTGATGGCCCACCTGGGCAGCTTCGTTCCGGCCAAAGAGGCGGTCATCGGCCTGGTGGACCGGATCTTTACCCGGGTAGGCGCGTCCGACAATCTGGTCAAGGGGCAGAGTACCTTCATGGTCGAAATGAATGAAACCGCCAACATCCTGAACAATGCCACCAGCCGCAGCCTGATTATCCTGGATGAAATCGGCCGGGGGACCAGCACCTTTGACGGAATCAGCATTGCCTGGGCAGTGGCTGAGTACCTGCACAGCGAAAAGGTAGGAGCAAAAACCCTGTTTGCCACCCACTACCATGAGCTGACCCGGCTGGCTGATTCCCTGGACAGGGTCCGGAATTACAGCGTGGCTGTCCGGGAATGGAACGATGAGGTGATTTTCCTGCGGCGGATCATGGCCGGCAGCGCGGATAAAAGCTACGGCATTCACGTAGCCCGGCTGGCCGGGCTTCCTCCGCAGGTAATCGAGCGGTCCAAAGAGATCCTCACGTCCCTGGAAAAGCATAACGTCGAGGCTGCCGCCGAGACATCCGCCTTTCAAAAAGGCCAGCTCCGAAAGGGACGGCAGTTGTCTCTCTTTACCGCTCCGGAAGAATATGTGGCCGCAGAGCTTCGAGCCCTGGACCTTGGGAAACTTCCCGCTCAGGAGGCACTCAGGCTTCTCAAGAAATGGCAGAAGCTTATTGGGGGGTGAAATATGACTACTGGCTTTTTTTGGCTAATTCAACTACCTGCTTATTTATTTCAACCAACATTTGCATAACGGTGTCGAATCGTTGATTTATTTGATCTACGCGCTGGTTAATCAGATCTACCCGTTGACTTAATTGGCCGAATTCCTGCCTTACCTGAGCAATTTCCTGTCTGACTTGGCCGATCTGGATATCGTTCTTCTGGCTTACCTGGGCAATTTCCTGTCTGACTTGACCAATTTCCTGTCTAACCTGGCCGATCTGGGTATCTGTTTTCCTGTCAAGTATATCAAAGCGATGGTCAAACTTCTCACCCAGTGCGTCGATCCTGGCATTGAGCTGATTACCTATGGAATCAATTCTTGTGTAAATATCAGCCAGCGTTATTCTTTTGAGTGCTTCGGAAGTCGTCTTAAATGCATCTGTGGCTTTAGGGAGAATATTTTTCATCTATTCTGAACCTTTCTCTCCTTTGTTGAATCTTCTGCTGATATTTCCATCTCTTGAAATATCTCATATTATACGCAATAAAATTTACATGGGTCAAGGTCATTTTTACTCTTTTTCTTACCGGAATATCTTCTTGGCCAGAATGGTCATCATCACCCAGAACATCAACTGACCGAAGAATACCTCGACAATGACTAATGCCATACCAAAGCTGGTCTTAGGATAAATATCGCCATATCCCAGCGTAGTTACGGTAACTACGCTGAAGTAGAAGCACTGGACTACTTTATCGAACCCGGTCAGGGGAACATTGATGGCCATATCGGTGAAGTAGTAAAATCCGCCGAAGAGACTGATGACGAACAGCATCCAGAGTATCCACCTGGTCACGCTGGTTCCGTACTTGCTTGTCATGCCCCAGAACCAGTACCAGATCTTCAGCCCCTTGTTCTTGGTCTGAATGGCTTTCCAATGGCAATATTCAATGGTCAACTGGTCGCTGTCCCTGGAGAAGGTCATTTCGTCCAGCATGGCTATGAATTTTTTGTAGGTCATGTCAATCAGGTGCCTGCTGATCCGCTCGGCCTCTTCGATCTGGCTGTAGAGCAGACCCTGTCCCCGGGGAATCATTTTAAATTCCCGAATCGCCAGGTTAAATGCTTCCCGGTGAAAGTAGACATCTTCCGGGTTTTTCAAGTAGCATTCAACCGAGCGGGCATATTCCATGCTGGCTAATTCGTGCCAGTTTTTATTTTGGGAGGCAATGTTGTCCTGAGCACAGCGGACCAGGCATTCTCCGGCCATAAAATGGTAGTGTCCGGCCCGTTCCCATTTTTTCCGCAGGGTACACTCGTTCTGGCTCTCGTACCAACTGGCCAGATTCATGAACATATTACCGGCTTTTTCAAAATTCCGCAGCCGTTTTTCCTGTCGGGCGACCTCTTCGAAATATTTGACTTCATCAGGAATGACTGGCTCAAGGCTGGCCTGCAAGATATCGGACGGTTGAATCTCCGGTGATGACAGGTCGGCGCCCAAATTCACATCACATCCTTCACCTGGTTAGTTATTCTTCCCGTTATGAGGCTGCACCATCATCCATAACCAACACCGCGCAAAAAATAAATTCCAGGAATTCCCCTTCACTTTGTTATCGGCTCATTGCCATAAATACTTTTTCCACTCTCGCCCCTCGCTCCTGAGCGCCCGATAAAGGCCGCAGGCACAAGATGCCGGAAAATGCACATGCTGCGGAAGTATGTAGGTATACTGCGAACGGGTGAATATTGAACCTTTTGCTCAGGAGTCAGAATCCAGGAGTCAGAAGAAAAGACAGCCTTTATTCTGACTCCTGACCTGCGACTCCTGCATTCTCGACAAGCAGTTTTGCCCACTCGCATCCTGTGTAGGGTGCATTCCGGAATATTCTCAGGCAGGAGTCAGGCAGGCTGCCGATCACCTGCCTGAATTGCCGAAGGTCCTCCTCACTTACCACGGTCGGTATCTTATTCCCGTTCTTCTTTCCCCGGAAATTTATCCTCCCGTCTTTCCGCTCCAGTCCGAAGAAGCGGAACAGGTTCCCGATAACCTCGCCGTTATTAAGATCACCGGGAGCCATCAGCGTGTAGCACTCGGAGTGTTTGTTATAGGTATCCAAAAATCTGATTGCTCTATTTTCGATCTCGATCCATTGAAGCACAAGGTATTGGTACGGCGTAAGCGCATCGAGGGTGACTGACTGAAAAATATCCTCTTTTCCCGTGAGTGTCCACCGGAAGTATTTCTTTCCGTCATCACCCCGGTAATATCTTCTGAGAGGAAGACGTATTTTATTCAGCCAGATATGCCTGTTGAGCTGACTTCTGGCCACCTCCAGCGGATTTCGGATGATATGGATGAGCTTCAGGTCAGGAAAAAATTCCATGGCAATGTCGGAAAAGGATTTCAGGAAGGCATTATTCGTTTCGAGGTAAACATCCGCCCGGCAGCGGCTGATTCTTCTCTGCTTTATTGCAAAAAGCCTTCGTATATCATCAAATTTCTTTTCCTGATACCAGTAAATCGGCTTCCCAAACATGCTGGGGTATGGTTCGTGCCTGCTGACGCAATTTTTCACATTATCCTGAAAGAGGCTGGACAGATACTGCGTTCCTGATCTTCCGCTGGCCAAGACGAATATTTTGATCACGGCTTTACCTTTGATCAAAAGCTATCAGTTTTCAGTTCTTTTCTGACCACTGGCCACTGACCACTCCCTCAATAAGAGCCAAGTCTCACAAATTCCTCGATCTTCCTCCTGAATGCCCTTGGCAGAAGATTAGTCCCTGACTTCAGATTGCCGACTGCAATAATCATCGGGATGACCTTGTCAGGGGGAATATCGAATTCTTTTTTTATACTATCCTCGTCAAATCCATCCATCGGGTGAGTATCAAGACCGAGTCCTTTGGCTGTAATCATGAGGTTCATGGCAAACAGGGAGGCGTTCTTGATGGCAAAAAATTTCCTCTTGAGACTATTCTCCGGACCGTAGAGATTCTGGATCATATCGACATAGCCTTTTCTGGCATCAGGTTTCATATATCCCAGCTCTTCCCAGCTATCCAAAACTCTCTCCACGTTCTCTTCAACGCCGCTTGGATCAGCCACAATGATAAGCACTGCCGCCGCATCCTCAACCTTTCGCTGATTGAAAGCACATCGCCGCAGGATGCGCTTCCTTTCGGGGTTTCGCACCACGATCAGTTTCCACGGCTGAAGGTTGAATGAGGAAGGTGCAAGGTTTGATATCTCAAGCAGTTCCCTGAGCTTTTCATCAGGAAGCTCCTGCCCGGTTTCAAAAAAGTTGATTGAGCGTCTTTCCTTGACAGCCTGAATCACATCCATAATTAAACCTCCTAAAACATCGGGCCCTTACCCGCTGTGGAAAAATTTCTGAGAATATTCTCTTTTCCTGTCTGCTCTGATTGGTAATATCGGAAAGGAAAATCTTTGGGCGCGACAGATCAGCCAAAGGCTTCACGTTTTTCCGAAGAACTGATATACTTTGGCTAACCAAACAATACCTTGATTAAAAAAGGGAGGATACAGGGTGAAAACGATCCTTTTTTATTTTACCGGCACGGGAAACTCACTCAAGCTGGCCAGGGATGTGGCAAGGGAACTGGGTTCAACGGAGCTTTGGCCAATCGCAAGATTTGTGCAAAGAGGCGGCCCCATACCTGTTTCAGCCGACCGGATAGGCATTGTCTGTCCCGTGTATGCCTGGGGATTGCCGTTGATTGTTCCCCGGTTTATCCACGAGCTGGTAGTGGAAAGATGTGCGTATATCTTCGGTCTGGTTACCTGTGGCGGATTTCCCGCAGCGACCCTGAAACAGATGGATCATCTGCTCAAAGAAAAAGGACTGAAGCTATCGGCAGGATTCAGTGTGCAATTGCCGGGTAACTATACCCCGTTGTATGGGGCGATTCCCGAAAACAGGCAAACCAAATTGTTCTCAAAGGCAGAAGCCAGACTGAAGAAGATCGCGGAAACAATCAGAGAAGGCAGGACGGCAAGGATTGAGTCGAACTCCTTCCTGGTGAATCTGCTGTTTTCCGGTCTCATTTACCGGAAAGGCATACCCCGGTTCCCTGGAGGGGACAGCGAATTCTGGTTGAATGAAAAATGCAATGGATGCGGGATCTGCGCCAGAGTCTGTCCGGTAAATAACATTGTCATGAAGGGAGGGAGGCCGCAGTGGCAGCATCACTGCGAGCGATGTCTGGCCTGCCTGCAATGGTGTCCGGAGGAAGCTGTCGAGTGTGGAAAGAATACCCCCGGACGGAAAAGGTACCGGCATCCGGCAATAACCGTCGAGGATATTGTTCAGCAAAAATGAACCTTTTCCCATCCGCTAGAATGAGGAGGATGGAGCTGGAAAGCTCCACCCTCCCCTGTTACCTAACCGTTCACTCCCCCCTTACCCTGCCCCTCTCTCCCTCACCAGGGGGGAAGAGGGCAAAGCAGGGGGACTCTGCTGATTATTGCTCACGGACGATATCCCTGATACGTGCTTTGATAGCAGGGGTCATTGCCGGTATCACCATTATCACCATCATCTCCGTCATCACCATCATCCCCGTTATTTTCGTCATCATCATCGGTATTCCTGGTATCGTTGTTATTATTGGTCCGGTTGCTCAGGTAAGTCTCCCAAAGTTGCCGCAAGTTACCATTTCCCGGTCGATACGATGACCAGGGCTGATCGCTGAAAACGGACCAGGAACCGAGTCTGTTGACGATTCTGGCCCGAAACTCCTGAAGCCGGGCTGCCCAGTTACCGGCCAGGGGGTTGGCATTTTCTGGAGAGCTGCCTTCAAATGAACCTGCCCTGAGCGGGCGGACATCATCGGCCAGGGACCGGAAACCGTTGATGGTATCGCTCCAGAGATCCAGCCGGGCACTCCAATAATCATTCAAGATGCCGACGTTTTCCATGAACTGGCCGCCCTGCCAATAGGGAACGATCGATAACTCACCAAGCCGGGGTAAATCGGCAAAACCATCAACAAAAATCCGCCAGTTATCCATCCATTCCTGACCATTTTCAAGGATGATTCTTATCTGGTCCAGATAGGTGCCATCGCCGCCCGTCCAGGGGAGGTTGTTCAGCCATGCCAGGCCGGGAATTTCATCCAGGGCGCTGATGTTCTCTATCATATTGTTCAGGATGTTCAGCCACTGCAAGTTGGCAAGCTCAGCCAGGGGAGCTATATCGCTGACAAAGTTATTCTCAAGGTTCAGCCATTCCAGATTTGCAAGCTCAGCCAGGGCATCGATGTTCTCTATAAAGTTAGCTCCAAGATCCAGCCAGGTCAGGTTGGTATTACTGCTCAGCGAGCCGATCTCGTTGATATAGTTGTCCCAGAGACTCAGCCGTGCAAGGTTTCGCAGGGCGGATACGGGAACAACAACCTGAACCTTGTTATTCGAAAGATTCAAATCAGTCAGATTCGTAAAGTATTCCAGACCATCAAGCCTCTCGATCCCCCGCGAAGAGGCATCCAGAAAAGTGAGGGTCAGGGCCATTTCCCTGGTAATCGGCTCTGTTTCGGCTATTCCGAGGGCCTCACGGACCGCTCTCTCCAGCCGGGAATCAGCGAAGGTGATCTGACTGCCTGCCCTCGCCACCCCCGACGTACAGAATACTATCAGTCCACATACTGCTATCAGCGCAAAAACCACACTGAGAGTCATTAAACGAGTCTTTCTCATGACCTTCTCCTTTCCTTCAATAACCTAGGTTATATTTTTCTCCCCTATTTTAAATAAAACAGTGTCAAGTGACAATAAATCCACGACTTACCTTCCTTCCAGAATATCGGCACAAATTAAATTTTTTGCAGAGTCCCGGAGTGAATAATTTTACAGGTTCAAAGAAGATGGCCATCTTGGTATAATAGAGCAGGGCCGTGAGAGCAGGATTTTATTCCAGGCATATCTTATAGCGAATATATTCAAGGAGGTTCTTTATGAATATCATACCGCCTTGTGTAATGATTGAAGATACCATTAATGGCGAGGAAATATTGAAAAAACTTGAAAAATATGGACGGACTTGCTATAAAAGTGAAGGAAAGATTACCACTGATTCTGCTCAGGGGTTTGTGAAATTTCTCATCGAGCACGGCCACGAAACCGTGCTGGAGCATGAGAAAGTTACGGTCAGAGTCATCTGCGACCGGGGTGTGAGTCATGAAATAGTCAGGCACAGGATAGCCAGTTACAGCCAGGAAAGCACACGTTACTGTAATTACAGCAAGAACAAGTTCGGCCATGAAATAACCTGCATCGATCCCTGCTTCTGGAAGGCCGAAAGCACTGAGAACAGGCAAAAACACGAAGTATGGAAAAAGGCTATGGAAGAGGCCGAGAAAGCCTACCTGAGACTCCTTGAACTGGGAGCTACTCCCCAGGAGGCCAGGAGCGTGCTGCCCAATTCTCTCAAGACCGAGATAGTTATTACCATGAACCTGCGTGAATGGAGGCATTTTTTTAAACTGAGAACCCCGGTTGCCGGACACCCCCAGATGGTCGAGGTGGCCAGGCAGCTCCTCGATGAATTCAAAGGAAAAATCCCGGTCATTTTTGACGATATTACCTATTAAATCAGCACCGGCACGGGGAGTAATCAGAGAGGGGAAATATGTGGTATACGGGAGATATAGTGCTTGACAATAACCCAAGAAATAAGGTGAAAAAAAACAGATCGTGCTATTATCGATTACGTCAGATATGACCAAAACATTCGAAAAGCTGTCAGCATCGTATGCGCAACTATCATCTTTGGAACAGACGGTCATCCAGATGCTGTCGATCATCTATGAACCGACCCATCAGACAGCGCTCTTGAACTGCCTGCGCAGCAGCGGTATCAGAGCACCTGAAGGAAGGGCTCTGGACAACCAGGATGTAAGGAGTGCATTGGTCGTACTCAGAAAAAAGGGGTTTATCGGCGATCAGGTCGTGTGCCATCCGGCCTTTGTGGAGGAAGCCACTACTCTGGCGGTGGAAAGCGGACGGTTCCCGGCCATGATCAAAGCGGTCCAGGCCCAGTTTCCAGCTCCATACTGGGGGCAATCTCCTGACCGATGCATCCGTGAAATACGCATCGGGGTATACAGCCACGACCCGGATCATGTCAGAAAGTTTTATAACATCGGCTACACGCATTTTCCCCAGACTTTTGCCCGAAAAAAGATCCTGGCCATGATCTGCAACAGCCCATTTCGCCCTGCCTGGTTTCGTCAGCTCCCGTTAGGCATTCGAGTTACAGCCCTTGAAGAAATCGCCGTTCTGGCCCTGCGGGATTTGACCCATCCTGAAAAAATCACCGGGCTGTTGAATGAATACCGCGATCTTTCCCGGGAGCAATTCGGATCATATTTCCGGGATGCCCTGGCTGCTGTCTTACTTTTTCGGGGCAGGCTGGATGATGCCCTGGAGGTCGTTAAAAAAGATCAGGGACTCATGTATGTGCGTCTTATTGAAGGATGGTGTGATTTTCTCCGGGGGAATAATGACCAGGCCATTGCCCGATATCAGAATTTCCTGAAGGAGCATCGAAAAGGGGCAGGCCGCAAAAAGCTCTTCTTTAACCATGTAAGTGGAATATTCTACCTTCTGGCCCTGCTGAAGACCGGACAGGCTGCTTACTCACGGGAGATACTCGACTGCATCCGCAATGTGGAAGAAAAGCAGCAGTATGATAACGAGTACCCTGATGCGTATCAGGCACTGAAAGCCACCCTGCTTTCGCAGCAGGGCCAGGCTGAAGAAGCCAGAATCATATTTTCCCTGCTGAAGAACGCACCGCCGGATGATAGCATATCCAGGCTTTTTTCTATTCTGGCTGTCTACTGGATAACCAGAGAGCTGAATGCCGATCAGGTATCCATGCTCGAAGCGATTTTTTCCAAAGCGGAGGAAGGCGGCTATCTCTGGTTTTCCCTGGAATCCGCCAATCTCCTGGCCGCTCTTTTCCCCAGGGAGCAGAAGTACCGGAAGCGGGTCGAGGAAATTCAGGCCCAGACAGGCATGCACTCTATCCTGGGTATTATTCGCTATGAAGCCGAGTGGGAGCGCTCACTCACGGCCCTGACCAATCTGGTGGCCGGTGCTCCTGCGGATAAGGGTAAAGCAGTCGGGGAATCGCGCCTTATCTGGCGGCTTGGCATTGACCAAAACTATTGCCGCTTTCAGCCCGTGGAACAAAAGCTCACCAAGAGCGGACAGTGGTCCAAGGGCCGTCCGGTCGCTCTCAGCAGGCTTTACTCACGAAAGGACCTGCCCTTTCTGACACCCCAGGATCAGAAGATCTGCGCCACCCTTTCGATGGAGCGTGATTATTGGGAGACAAGCTATCACTTCAACTGGCCAAAGACCCTGACAGCCATGATCGGCCATCCGCTCCTGTTCCATGCAGATAAACCGGACCTTCGGATGGAGCTTATGCCCGGCAGTCTGGAGCTTCTGGTTGAACGGCAGGGAAACCAGTTCCAGATCAGGTTCTCCGAAGATTCGAAACGTATTGCCGATCACGATATCATCCTGGTTCAGGAAGGGAAGACCAGGTATCGGGTCATTGAAGTCACTCCCCAGCACCGGGCCATAGCCAAGATTCTCGGTCCGGATGGCCTGAAGGTGCCTGCCGAAGCCAAAGACAGGGTTCTCAGCACCACATCTGCCCTTGCTTCTGTGGTTACGGTGCAGTCGATGGTTGAGGGCAGGATGGAAAATGTCGAGGAGGTAGCGCCGGACACCAGGATCCATGTTCATCTTCTTCCTGCCGGATACGGGTTCCATCTGGAGATGCTGGTCAAGCCACTGTCTCTGGGAGGGCCTTACCTTAAGCCGGGTCTGGGAGGAAAGAATATCATGGCCGAGATCGAGGGGAAGCGGGTTCAGACCACCCGGAACCTTCAGCAGGAGCGGGCAAAGGCCAAAGAGGTGGTTGATGCCTGCCCGGTCCTGGCCAGTCTGGATGAAGGCGACTTCGAGTGGCTCATCGAGGAAACGGAGGATTGCCTTCAGACACTGCTCGATCTCCAGCAGATCGAAGGTATTCAGGTTGAATGGCCGGAGGGAGAGAAATTGAAGCTGGTCAGCCGTCAGCTCTCTTTTGACCAGATGAGGCTGCGGATACACCGGGAGAGAGACTGGTTCGGCGTCAGCGGTGAGCTGCAGCTCGATGAATCGAAGGTGCTTGACATGCGAAGGCTCCTTGAGCTTATGGAAGCTGCACCCGGACGGTTCATTCCCCTGGGGGAAGGCCAGTTTCTGGCCCTGACCAATGAATTCCGCAGGCGGCTGGATGAGTTGAAAGCCTTCTCCGATCCGACTGCCAAGGGAGTGAGGTTTCATCCTCTGACCTCGCTTGCCTTACGGGAATTTACCGACAGCGTCGGCTCTCTGGAAGCGGATGAAGCCTGGCGGGAGCACCTGGGGCGGATCGACCGTTCGCAGAACCTGCGGGCCAAGGTTCCTTCGACCTTGCAGGCGCAACTGCGCGATTACCAGGTTGACGGCTTTATGTGGCTGGCCCAGTTGGCCAAATGGGGGGTCGGTGCCTGCCTTGCTGACGATATGGGCCTGGGAAAGACCGTTCAGGCCCTGGCTATGATTCTGGAGCGGGCTGGGGGCGGGCCGACCCTGGTTGTCGCTCCCACCTCGGTCTGCATGAACTGGGTGGAGGAAGCGCATCGCTTTGCCCCGACCCTGCAAATTGTCCAGTTTTCGGGAAAAGACCGAAAGAAGCAGCTTGAGGGGCTGGGAGCCTTCGATGTTCTGGTCACCAGTTACTCTCTGCTGCAGATAGAGTCGGACATCCTTTCCGAAATCCACTGGCAGACTGTTGTTCTCGATGAGGCCCAGGCTATTAAAAATATGGCCACCAAAAGATCGCAGGCCGCCATGTCCCTCGAAGCAGGTTTTAAAATGATCACCACCGGAACCCCGATCGAAAATCACCTGGGTGAGCTGTGGAACCTCTTTCATTTCCTCAATCCGGGTTTGCTGGGGTCTTTGGAAAAGTTCAATCAGCGGTTCGGTATCCCGATCGAAAAATATCAGGACAAGGAGGCCAGGAAACGGCTCAAGAAACTGATCCAGCCCTTTATCCTGCGAAGAATCAAGAGCCAGGTGCTGGAAGAGCTTCCGCCGCGCACGGAAATCACCCTGCATGTTGAAATGAACAGCGAGGAAATCGCCTTCTACGAGGCCCTGCGACAGGATGCCCTCACCCGGATTGAGAGGCTTGCGGGTCCGCCGGGGCAGAAGCACCTGCATATCCTGGCAGAAATCATGAAGCTGCGCCGGGCCTGCTGCAATGTGCGGCTGGTCGACCCCGGCCTCAGCATGGAAAGCTCCAAAATGGCGCTTCTGGCCGAAGTCGTGGAGGAGCTTCTCGAAAACCGGCACAAGGCACTGATATTCAGCCAGTTTGTCGATCACTTATCCCTCATCAGGGAATTTCTGGATGAGAAGGGGATATCCTACCAGTACCTTGATGGCAGCACTCCGGTCAGAGAGCGAAGGCGGCGGATCGACGCCTTTCAGACCGGCGAGGGGGACCTCTTTCTGATCAGCCTGAGGGCCGGAGGGTTTGGGCTGAACCTGACAGCGGCGGATTTCGTGATTCACATGGACCCCTGGTGGAATCCGGCTGTCGAGGATCAGGCCTCGGACCGGGCGCATAGAATCGGGCAGCAGCGCCCGGTGACTGTCTACCGGCTGGTCACCCGGCATACGATAGAAGAAAAAATCGTCAACCTGCACGAAGAAAAACGGGACCTGGCTTCCAACCTCCTGGATGGCAGCGATATGACCGGCAAAATGTCCGCCGACGAACTGCTCCAGTTGATCCGGGAGCAGTAGAAATTGAAAGCGCGCCTCCTTATTTTTCCCATTGACAAGGGTGGGGATAACCAGTATATTATTGCACTGATTTTTCCAGAAAGGAGGTGAGTATGTTGAGATATATTTATTTTGAATGGAAGAACGGTCTTTCAGCGCGGAGCATCTTCCCCAGGGCAGTCAAACACCTGTGGGAAAAATATGGAGCTCCTGTCAAATGTGAAGTACAGTTTGCTGCAGCAGAGGGAAAAAACTAGTTCAATAGGAAGGATAACCCATGCGACTCAAATGTATTTCAGGGGTTTTAGCGTAAGCTAAGACCCTTTTTTTGTGCTTCCGCGAAGAGCCTCTCCCGCCTGAAAAAATTCTCTGCCGCTGATTTCAGATAACCTCCCAAATGCCGGGATGCCGGACTATCCACCCCGGATTTCAGGAAAAAACCCGGCAATGATGAGCACCAAGATAAGACGTGTCGGTATCCGACTGTCTGACAGAATCATTTCTGCTTGATATTACTTGCTGAAAGCTTTACACTTCCTGAGAATTGCGTGTAACTTTCCTTGACTATCATTTTCACCTTATGGTATGTTTTGCGTAATTACTCAGGCACAAAGGCACAAAGGGGCAAAGAAGATAATGAGTAGCTGCAAGATAGGAGCAATAAAATAACAACAATATAATAAGGAACTCACAGGCGATGAAGAATATCCTCAAATATTACCTGATGATCGTTGGATTCCTGACTACCCTGTTCATGCTGCTTTTGGCAGTTTTCATTTTCAGTTTAATCAGTAACATCGGCAAGGTCTCCCTGCGCATGGAAGAGAAAGAAGAGCTTGCGGCTGATCAGCCTTTTTATCTGGAGTTGAATCTGGTGGGGGATGTTCAGGACCAGGAGGTTTCGGAGTTTGGCTGGTTTATCCAGCTCATTGAAGAGCAGCCAAGATTCCAGCTCTACGACCTGATCACTACCATAGATCAGGCATCCCGCGATGGACGGATCAAGGGGCTGGTCATCAGGAATCTGGACATGCAGGCATCCATGAATTCCTTTTTCGAGTTGAGCGATGCCTTGAACCGTTTCCGGAAGCAGGGTAAAAAGGTCTATGTTTTTTTAAACGAAGCTGACAATCAGAACTACCTGCTGGCCTCGGCGGCGGACAGGATATTTCTCCAGAAAGAGGGAAGTCTGTATATACCAGGCATTTCCGGCTCATTTATGTACGTAAAAGATACCCTGGCCAAGGTGGGAGTCGAAGCTGACTTTCTCCGGGCAGGAAGGTATAAGAGCGCTCCGGAAATGTTTACATCCAATGCCATGTCTGAGGATACCCGGAAAGTATACACGGAGCTTTTGAGTGATATCCAGGAGACTTTTATCACCACCCTGGTTAAAAACAGAAAATTATCCAGAGAGGAAGTAACCGGGTGCCTCAACAAAGCCCTGATCACGGCCAGGGAAGCCCTCCAGCGAAAGCTGGTAGATAACCTCTCCTATCATGACGAATTCCTTGAAATTGTAGAGAAGAAACTCTTTCCGGAGATTGAGCCCTTGAGCTTCAGCACCTACGCCAGGGTTTCGCCTTCATCCGTCAAAGGGCTCAAGGTTGATACGGATAAAAAGATTGCCATGATTATCGCCAACGGCCTGATTCAGATGTCACCCCAGGAGCATCAGATCAAAGAGCCTTCCATCCTGCCTTCCCAGATACTCAAGGAACTGGAGGAGGTCGAGGAAGATCCCGACATTAAAGCCCTGATTATCCGGGTAAACAGCCAGGGAGGCTCAGCCCTGGCTTCAGACATCATCTGGGAGAGAGTCAGAAAGCTGAATGCCAAAAAGCCCGTTTTCGTATCTATGGGCTCCGTAGCAGCATCAGGCGGCTACTACATTTCCATGAGTGCAGGTCAGATTTATGCTGGCCCGACCACCCTCACCGGCTCTATCGGTGTTTTTGGCGGCAAGTTTGTGGTCAGCGATCTTTTGGACAAGATCGGTGCTCATACGGAAATTATTGCCTTTAGTGATGGGGCGTCATTGTTCTCCCCCATTCAGACCTTCACTCCAAACCAGCGCAGGGAGTTTGATGAGTTTCTTCAGAATACCTACCGGAGCTTTGTTACCAAGGCATCTTTGAGCCGGAATAAAAAGTATGAGGAGCTGGACGAAGTCGCCCAGGGCCGGGTCTGGACCGGCCGGCAGGCCCGGCAGGTTGGCCTGGTGGACGGTATTGGCGGCTATCATGAAGTCATTCAGGCTGTCAAGAAAAAGATCGGTTTGGGCAAGGATGTAGTCCCGACCATTGTCCCCATCACAATCGAGCCGGAAAGCCTGCTGGATATTCTGCGCACTCTCCGCCCCTTCCTGAGAGAGAGATTCGGTCTTTGCTCATCCTCTGATGTGAAACTGACGAAAAAGGTTGAATATCTGAAGACGCTCAATAATCTTCTCTGCCGGGAGAGGTCTTTGTATTTAATGCCATTCCTGGCAGAGATTCAATAGGAAGGCATTGGAAAAACTCCACTCGGTTAACCTATCTCCGATATATTTTTCGAACGCTGCCGCTGCCGCCGCCGCGGACAAATTTGGGAGGCTGCTGACGGACAATGGTCTTTTCCAGCATGAAGATTGACCACATATCTTTATAAGCCCGCATCTTCATCTTCTGGTTATTCTGAAGGGCCGTGAGATTAGCCTTGATATTCTCGTCACCTGGCAGCCGCTTCAGCCCCTTGTTGAGGACCTCGATGGCTTCGTCCTTCTTCCCGAGGCTGCTCAGGCAGTAGGCATACAGGGACCAGACGATACTCTCCCTGCCGGAGGCGCGGGTAGCAGCCCTGAAGGCTTTGTTCATATTTTCCTCGTCCTTTTTCTTCATGTACAAAATACCCAGCATGCACTGCCCGATGTAATGGCTGGCAATCCCCCTGCTAAGATACTCTTCAGCCTTTTTGAAATCCTTTTTATAATATTGTATCACTCCGATTTGAGAATTGAGCTGAGAGGCAATAAAGGGATGCCGGTACTGGTATTTGAACCCGCCTTCCAGGACATTGATAGCCCGGTCAAATTGCCCTTTGGTCAACTCTTCATTGGCCTGTTCAATAACGGCAGTAACCTTTTTCATCACGAGTCTGGCCAGCAGGAAAAAAACGGCGATAGCCGCAATCTGCCCCAAAATGATCCCGATAACCCAATGACCGGGAAGGGCAAAATGGAGGAGAAAGAAGGTTCCAACACCGAAGAGCAGGGAAATGGCAATATTGATCATAAATGAAAGCTCCTTTTATCCTTTCTTTATCAGCCAGTTCTGTATCCTAAATCCAATAATTATGTAATTATGGAAGTGCTTATTTTAGCAGAATTTCCATCTTTTTCAAGCTTAAAAGAGGGGAGCCCGGATGTTCCCCAATGCTATGGAAAAGCTTTCACTTACTCTCCTCCTCCCTGGGGGTCAGTGCTATTAAATCAAGAGACGGATTAATAAGGTGGTGTTTTTTCCCTTGTAAAACCAAATCTTTTTGTTTAAAATAAAAAAGATGATATATTTATCATCTTTTTGAATACACGGACAATTTCTATGGTTACCTTTCAGGATGCACAGGAAGTGGTTCAGGTTATTGCCAGGGTGGTTCATCCGGCTCTGGTTGTGCTCTTTGGCTCGCCAGGCAGATGATGTGCCAGGAGGGGGGCAGTATGTCAGGATGTGTGGTGTGGCGGTATGCCAGGAAGTCGTACCTGTGCGGTGAGCACTGCAAAGCAGCTTCCGCTGCGCTCCCGATGTCCACTCCAAAAGGCAATGGATATTATAAGGCAAGCCCGGCTATTTTCAAAAGTGACAGTATTGAGTCATCCACAAGGAAAGTGGCCGCCAGATTATCTTCAGTCCAGGAGAAGGAAAGCGGTATCGTGCTGCCGCAGTCCAAAGCGGCTGCCGCCGCAGAAGGCAGGAGCATTATCTTTTAGGGTGTAAGAGCATCATTGCCCTCAAGAGGGAGATGAGATCGGATTAGCCGTATGATTCGTTCTGTAAGTGCCATTCACTTTAAAGGCGCTTGCTATCATTCTCAGCAGAGTATCGAGAAAGCTATCAAAGCAATGCTGTTTACCAGGGGCTGGGAGTTGGAAAGGGTGCCCAGCATCGAACGGCTGGCAGCTATCGGAGAGGATTACAAGATATCCCTCAACATCTCTGATGAGGAAGTAATCTTTATCGATACGATTTACCGGGGAGGGTATCCTGTTGAAGCCGGTCTCCTCCCTTTGGGAGAGCCATCAGGAAATGATGCAGGGAAAGCCGTCAGCATTGCCAGACGAGTATTCAACGACATAAAGGCGGCAATGACCGGCCAGGGATTAGCTGCCGAAGAGCAAGCTGAATAGTAAGGAGTCAATAAGGAGGCCGACTATGAGAAAAAGGAGTGAGTGTGAGCATATGAGACGGGTTTTGGGAAGAATGACCGGGGGGGTAGGCAAGGGAATTACCTTATGGCTTGCAGGGCTCATGATAGCAGCCCTGGCAGGACACATGGCAGGTACCCTCACCCTGCTGCCCGGTCAGCATGAGGCATGGGCTGCTGATCCTCCGCCGGTGGTTTGCACCAGCAATGATCAGTGCCTGGCGGAAGAGTATTGTGAGAAGAAGCCCGGAGATTGTCAGGGAGAAGGGGTGTGTGTCAGAAGGCCAGCAGGCTGCCTGGCTTACGTTGATCCGGTCTGTGGCTGTGATGGCCGAACGCACAGTAATCCCGGTTGTGCTGCGGCCTTCAGCGGTGTAAACGTGGAGCACGATGGCGAGTGCATCAAAGGCGATCTCAATGGTGATAGCCAGGTCACGCCCGAAGATGCCCTGATTGCCTTCCGGTGCTATCTGGCTCTTGGCTCCTGCCCGCACTGGGCTGATGTCAATCAGGACAGTCAGATTACTCCGGCAGATGCTCTTTGCCTGTTCCGAAAATATCTGGGGCTGACATCCTGCCTGGATTGGATCAAGCTCTGCTACATTGATTTTTTACGTATGTCTCCCTTGAAGACGGCTGAATATCTTACAAGTATACTGCACCTTCCGGTTGGAAAGATAGGTCCTGACTACAAAGTGGTCTCTACCGACAGCCAGCCGGTTGGGCTTGACTGGGAAAGGGAAATGAAATGGATAAAGGAAGGGTATGAGTACACCCTCACTAATGGTGGCCGGATCACCATGTGGGGCGATCCCAATAATCGGCCTTATCCCAATTGTCAGCACTATGCCTTAACTTATCTCCTGAAGAGGCGGGGGACCTCAATCGGCTGGTCATACGATCAGGAAAAGGTAATGGCCAGGATGAAAGAGATACTATTCTCGCTGGGCATAGTCTTGAGCGGTTCGGAAGAGTTATCCCTCGTCAAATCTTCTGCCGGTCCCTACTCTCATTGGTATGAGTTTACCGCAAAGCAGAAGTTCGGGTCCGAAACCCTGAGCTATCCGGGTATTTATGCGGAAATCGAAGGAGATACGGGTGAAATCAACTTCCTGAAAATCCTGAGATGGTATCCTAACCTAAACGACATCACGGTTGTACTCTCCGATGCGGACCTGGAGGAGAAAGCACAGTATTACTATACCCATACTGCAAGCCATGAGGTTATTTCCGTGCCTGCTGACCTGACAGTCGGGGAACTTTACATCATCAGGGACAGGCTGTGCAAAAGAGTCGGCGGAGCAGTCATCGATGCCTGGGGGTCCACCCTGCATCTGTTCATTGATGTGCAAACCGGCGACATTCTGGATGAAGAGCGGATGCTGGTTGACAATGCGGTCATAGACGAGCCAGCCAATACCCAAACCAATACCCAGAAGCCGCCGGAAGCCCTGATGCTGCTCATCGAGTATGAAGGCATGCCCGGCCTGACTAACTTTATCTTCGAGCTTCAGAAAAGAAATATCCCCTCACTGCTTCTGGCTTCGGCAGACTTTGTCGAGCAGCATACCGGGGAACTCAAGAAGCTGCAAGAGTATGGCATGGAGGTCGCGGCCTTATGCTCTCCCTCTCCCCCGCTCTGGGATGTGCCCTACGAGGAGCAGTATCAGATTATCAAAGACCGGAAGGAGAGGATCGAAGCCTGCCTCGGCAAGCCGATCAGGGCAATAGCCTCAGCCTATTTTGCTTACGATCATAATACCCTCAAAGTGGCTGAAGAGCTCGGCATCCCCTTTGTCATGGCCAGAGGGACCACCGGGGCCAAAGCAACCATCTATCAGCCGCAAGGGTACGATGTCAGGATATTTTCGGTTTCCAACGTGTCCTCGGAAAAGTGGGGCACCGGCAGCCTGTGCGATTACAGCTACTGGGCGAGGGAGGGGACGCCGGAGCAGTTCCGGGAGGAGCTGTTCGATGCCGCCCGGCAGCACGACAAAATCTCTCCGGTCTCCCATACCCGGATCGGCGGCCTGAAGGCAGCGTGGAATGCGGTCTATCTGGACTTTTTCGATCAGGCATCCATCCATTGGGTCGATCTGGACACCTTCGGGACAGTGGACGAGATACTCCCGCTGTCTGAAATCCCCCAAAACCGGGAGGTCCAATACACCGTCCCCAAACCGGCCCGGCCCCTCGATGAAGAGCCGAATGTTGATAATCCCTGTCAAATCAGCGACTTTCCGGCATCTCCCGGCCAGGGAGTCGGCCAAGAAGCCGGGAGCAGGATCATCATCTTCCATAACGGCTATGGCTCCATGTGCCTGGCCGCGCTCGATTTCCTCCAGGGTCTTGACTACCCGCTCGTGCAGCATCTGAATACCGATGCCGATTACCGGGACCGGCTGAACGAGCTCATGACCCAGTATGGCTCAAGCGAGGGGATATCGGACACATTCGGCTATCTGCCGGTCATATTCGTGAAGGACAAAGCCTACTCCGGCTTTGACGACCAGGTGAAAGAGGGAATATTGCAGGCGATCGGGGGGAAGTAGAAGGAATGTTTGTTTGGGGTCAGATGACATATGAGCTTATGTCAAATTCCAAATATTAATGAGAAAGCCGTTCGACTCGTTGAGTATCTGCGGCGGCTCGCTTCTCTGCGCTCTCCATTGGTGCGGGAGATCACCGGTTATGAAATGGTTCTCTGGGTCGGTGGGATCCCGCAACAAAAGGGATGCTTCACTCAGGCTTGGGGACGAGATGAAAAATACGATCCAGATATCTGGATCGAGGTCCAGAGTCGGCGGGAACCAGAATTGCCGAGCGTCCCGGAGCAGTGCCAGAATTGGGTTAACGAGAATACTCTGCGGAACAAGAATGAACTGCCGGAACTTCTATCGTCCATAACCATCCAAGATCGCAATCCCAACTGGAAGGAAGGCTCCAATCTACCAGAGCTTATAACCTGCACCGCAAGGCTTGAGGATCATCCAGAAATTCAAAGTGCATGGGACCGCTGGGTTGAAGAACGCTGGCTGCCATGGACGGAAGAGCATAATGCCTGGGAGAGCATCCATAAGATATATTCCGAACTCTTTGCCATCCACCAGGAACAAATGCGACTCGGTGAGGAGTATGAGCTCGTTCTCGGTCTTGGCCTTCTTATCTGGCAGACTCCAAGCGGGCACCGTGTTTGCCGCCACTTGATTGTCGCCAACGCCCTGCTTGAGTTTGAGGCGCGTTTGGCAAAATTCACTGTCCGGCCAAACCCGGATGGCGCAAAACTTCGACCTGAGCTCGATATGCTGGATATTAAGGGTCAACCAGCGCACGCTGAGGAAGAGGCGAAGCGGGCATTGACTGCTGCTGGGGATGATCCGTGGGAAAAGGATTGTATTGAAGGGGTACTTCAAGCTCTTGTGCGTTCAATCAATTCGCAGGGCGAATATGACAGCGCATTGGAAGGGAAGAGTGTCCGAGCATCCGGTAAACCCGTTGTTAAATATGCGCCCGCCCTTATTCTGAGAAAACGATGCGCAAGAGGTCTTACTGAAATATTGAACCGGATTAAGGGACGGATTGAGAAGGGCGAGGATATTCCCCGCGAGTTTTTGGATCTTGCTGAAATACAATCGGCAAGTGATGTCGATTCGGAAAATGATTCGGGTGAAGTGAATAGCTGCTTTGATGGTGAAGTGTTTTTCCCAAAGCCATCAAATGAGGAACAGCGTCGCATCGTGGAGATGCTCAGAAGAGCAAGTCTCGTACTTGTGCAGGGGCCTCCTGGTACGGGAAAATCCCATACGATCGCTAATCTAATCTGCCACCTGCTTGCCACCGGCCAGAGAACGCTGATCACAGCAAAAACTCCTCGTGCACTTCAGGTTCTCGAAGGACTTATCCCGGATGAACTTCGGCCGCTCTGCATCAACGTGCTCGGCAGCGGACGTGAAGAGAAGAGGTCGATGGAATCCAGTGTCGGCGGAATACTCCGGAAGAAAGATGAATGGAGCGAAAAACAGGCAGCCAGAGTTCGTGAGGAACTTGAGCAAAAGCTCCGCGAATTGCGGGAGGAGAAAGCTAAAATCAACAGAAGGCTTCGCGATATCCGGGAATCCGAAGTTTATTCACATTCCATTGCTGAAGGAACCTATCGAGGTACCGCTGCACGAATAGCAGAAGCTATGAATCGGAATAGGAGTACCTACGAATGGTTCACGGACACGGTCCCTCTGGATGGGACTTGTCCAATCTCCGAAAGCGACTTGCGAAATGTGCTTGGGGGTCTGCGCCGCTTCACAGCCGAAAAGCGGCAGGAGTTAATCCGTCCGCGGCCAAAAGACCTGCTATCACCCGAAAGAGTCTCCACCCTCTTTGAGCATGAGAAAAAGGCGATTGAAGAAGAGTCCCGTTCGGCAAAAGGAGCGGATGAGCAACTGATAGCCGATCATCTATCAAGGATGGAGGCCGAAACTATCAAGGCGATCCATGATTCCCTTTCTGCTTTCCTGAACGAGTACCAAAGGCTTTCCACATCGCCTCATGCATGGATATGCGAAGCTTTGCGTGATGTTGCAGGCGGCAATTCATCCATGTGGCGTGACCTTCACTGCGTTACTCGGGATACAATCACCTCTATCGAACCGCTGGCCTCTGTGGCGGATGATACCACCATTGACTTTCCAGATACAACCAATATCAGAGCACTCCGTGAAGATGCCTGCAAACTGAAAGAGCACATGGAAAATGGCGGTAAACTTGGGTGGTGGGGGCCATTCCGCCCAAAGCTGGTTAAAGAGCGTGCTTATGTACTCAAGACCGTTCGAATAAACGGGCGTTCCTGCTCCACCCTTGAGCATATCTCAGTTCTGGCCGATGCGCTGTATGTACGGATTGCATGCGAAAAGGCATGGAGATTCTGGGCAGGCCGGTGTAAAAATATCCAGGGGCCTTATACCCTGCAACTACACAGGCTGAAAGCTTTGTATGACGCCTTGACCAGTGTGCTGTCCATCGAGACTCTCATTGAGCAATGCCGCAAGGCCCTGCAGCACTGTCCACATCTGGGCGAATCCATTTGGACCAATGAATTGCAGGTAAGAAAAATCATTGCCTCTTGCAGGCTTGCACTGGACCGTCAAGCAAAGCGCCTTGCTATTGAAGAAATCCGGAGGATTGAAGCTCCACTGATGGTACTTGTTGCTAAGAGCGGTGTACATCCCATAACAGGAGAGTTACTTCAGTCACTTCGCCAACGTGACCCTGAGGGATTCGCACGTGCCTGGAATAAATTGCATGATCTGGATAGAGATTGTCAACATCTTCATAAGGTGAACGAAGACATTAACAAACTGCGGCATCTTGTGCCAAGGCTGGTTGGGGAATTGGAACGCACCTGCAATGATGCCTGCTGGAATTCACGTGTTCAGGAGATAGAAAGTGCCTGGCATTGGGCCCAGGCAAGGTTCTGGGTTGAGGAATACATACGAAAGGAAGACGCTCCAAATCTCGCCAGGCGCGCAAGGCAGATTGAGGACGAAATCAGCATAACCATTACGAAACTCGCTGCACTCCATGCATGGTCGTTCTGCTTCTCCCGTCTTCAGGATAAGCACCAGCGTCACATGGTAGCTTGGCAACAGGAGATGAAGAAATATGGCAAAGGAACGGGAAAACATGCGCACTTACACCTTCGTGAAGCCCAGAAACACTTGAACGAGTGCCGGGAGGCGGTTCCGGCCTGGGTAATGCCTCTTCATCGGGTCTGGGATACAATAGACCCCTCGCCCGGAATGTTTGACGTCATCATCGTTGATGAGGCATCACAATGCGGCTTTGAAGCTCTTCCACTCTTTTACCTGGGGAAGAAGATTTTGATTGTGGGAGATGACAAGCAGATCAGCCCGGATGCTGTTGGTTTGTCACGTGATGACGTGCACGGCTTAATGGAAGAATTTCTTCACGATTTCCGCTTCAGGTCTTCTTTCGACGTCGAGAGCAGCTTATTCGCTCACGGCAAACTGAGATGTGGAAATCGGCAGATTATTCTGCGTGAGCACTTCCGATGCATGCCGGAAATTATCCGATTCAGCAACGATCTTTGGTATTTCGATACTCCGTTGATTCCTCTGAGACAATACGGACCTGACCGACTGACCCCACTTGAGCATGTTTTTGTCAGGAAAGGCTATCGCCAGGGAAGCGATAGTCGTGCGATCAATCATCCGGAAGCTGATGCGATAGCAGAGAAAATTGTTGAATTGTGCAAAGATCCAAGGTACACAGGAAAGACTATGGGTGTTGTGGTGCTGCAGGGGGATGCCCAGTCTGGCCTGATAGAGGAAAAGCTATTGAAACTCCTGGGAGCTGAAGAGATGGAGATGCGGCGTCTAATCTGCGGGAATCCATACAGCTTCCAGGGCGATGAACGTGACATTATCTTCCTGTCCATGGTTGCCGCAACCAATGATAGAATCGGCCCACTCGCAAAGGCGGCGGATGAAAGAAGATTCAATGTGGCAGCAAGTCGCGCACGGGACCAGATGTGGCTCTTCCACTCAGTACAGTGCAACGATCTGAGTACACATTGTCTGCGCCGCACGTTACTTAAATTTTTTGAAGATACTCGGCCACGAAAGATCGCCGGTATTGATAGGGATGAGTTGGAACGTCGAGCGGCGCAGGATAACCGATCAGTCGTTAAAGCGCCACCACCGTTTGAGAGTTGGTTTGAAGTGAACGTAGCGCTCGAGCTGATCCGCAGGGGATATCTCGTAATACCGCAGTATGAGGTTGCCGGAAAAAGGATTGATCTTGTGGTCGAAGGCGGCCGGACGCGATTGGCGGTCGAGTGTGATGGTGATGAGTGGCATGGAGTTGATCGATATGAAGAGGATATGCAGCGTAAACGACAATTAGAACGATGCGGCTGGGTCTTCTTTAATGTCAGAGAATCGGAATTCTATGCGGATAAGCAAAGGGTAATGGAGCATCTTTATCGCCTTCTCGATGAGAGAGGAATTGTCCCGCAAATCCGCTTACAAGAAAAGGAATCGGATGTAAAAGATGTAAAAGCTGCACACGATGTAAAAGTCCAAATCGGTGACACGGTGATTTATGTTGATATTCAAGATCCGCAGATCGAGAAACATATCGTGATATCCAACACAAAATCGAATCCTGATTGGGGAATAGTAAACGTCAATACACCTATTGCACAAGCCCTCTTAGGTTCTTGTATAAACGATAAGGTGGAAGCCAAGCTCCCAAGAGGTTCTGTGCACCTTCTCGTAAAAGCAATCAAAAAGCCAGCAAGTGAGCACTGGCATCGACAAAAATAGCCCTATTTCTCTTCATTATAAAGATATTGGTCATGATCTCTGCCATTTACTTGATGAACGAGGTTGCTGAAGCCAACCAAGAGCAAAATCCTCTATCCGCCAACAGAATATCGCCACCACCAACGACAATACGGCGTGCATTCAAGATGCGGGTAATAGGTCCCTTAAGGTGCTCGATGGACGGCGTAACCTGATCATTCATTGGTAATTCTCATTGTCTTTGCCTCTCTTCCCGAATCAGGGCATCAAGGAAGTGACCGAAACCAGAAATATTATACTATAAAATAGCCTTTGCAGCCATTATTTCAAAAATTCCTCCCCGGATTAAAAACCCTCAGCATCTATTAATAAAAATTTTATATAAATTGTGTAGGTATAATTAATAAAATTTTCCGATAAGTATTTGGTTCGATCATATATGAGCTAAAAAATTTACTTTCATTTATTTGCCACACTAAAAAATTTTTCATCTAATTTTAATCTACTCGCTCATAATAATAGTCAACACAAAATGACATTGTAATTTCGAGAGCTCAGGAACGAAAAATCTTACTTGCGACATGTTCAGGATAGTAAGAGATTTCTCACCTTGCTCGAAATCACAATTTAAGTACTTGCCAGGAGAGGTATTGTTTAACACCTGAGTAAAAAAGTTTCCGGGAATTGAGAGGGCGAAGCTATGCCTGGAATTTACAAAGGAGTAACATAACGAACGGGAAAAAATATATTCACCTTATGTCATACAAGAATGGGTCTTGTGATCTCCAAAAACGTCTTTTCGACATTATCTTAGTCATTCCGGCACTTATTATTCTTTCACCAATAATGATTCTCATTGCTCTTCTTGTTCGCCTTAAACTTGGGGATCCGGTGTTATTTTGCCAGCAGCGGCCTGGACTGGATAGTAAGCCCTTTCCTCTCTATAAGTTTCGAACGATGACTGATGTACGGGATACCCAGGGGAGATTGCTTTCGGATGGGGAGCGGCTTAGCCCTTTTGGCCGTTTTTTGCGCAGTACAAGTCTTGATGAACTGCCAGAGCTTTTTAATGTGCTCAGGGGAGACATGAGTCTGGTTGGACCGAGACCGCTTCTTATGGAATATCTTGACCGCTATACTCCGGAACAGGAGAGAAGACACAGGGTCAAGCCCGGTATTACCGGCTGGGCTCAAGTCAATGGCCGAAATGCCATTACCTGGGAGGAGAAGTTTGCCCTGGATGTCTGGTATGTAGACCATCGTTCGTTATGGCTGGATATGAAAATTATCTTTCTTACTATCTGGAAGACTCTTTGCAGGCAAAATATCAACCAGGCAGGACAGGCAACGGTAAAAAAATTCGAGGGTCAAAAGGCTGAGATACTATAGACCCGGCCTGAGCATAATTCACCTTCTTCAAATCTTTCTTTTTCAGATTCCCGGCTTCTTTTTCCAATACAACAAGTCTCAAAGCATGCGAGAGATCGTCATTTTCGGCGTAGGCGGTTTTGGCCGCGAAACAGCGTTCCTGATCGAGGATATTAATCTCCTCAAGCCCCAGTGGAAGTTATTGGGTTTTCTGGATGAAGATTCAGGTAAGCAGGGGAGCCGGGTAAATGGTTATCCGGTATTGGGCGGCATCGATAGATTTCTCCATAATCCGGAGGTATTTGTGGTCTGCGCTATCGGCAGCCCTTTGGCCCGGAAAAAGATCGTCGGGATTTTGGAGCAGGCAAACGCTCGATTTCCCAATATCATCCACCCTCATGTCATCTGTTATCACGGTAATTCGTTTGGCGTCGGGAACATTGTCAGCTCAGGCAATATCTTGAATGTCGATGTGACCGTTGGCAATCATGTTTGTTTTGAAATGGCTTCTACTATTGGCCACGACGTAGTAATCGAAGACTTCGTAAGCCTTATGCCGGGGGTGAACGTATCCGGCAATGTCGTCCTGGAGGAAGGCTGCTATCTGGGAACAGGATGCAAGATTATCCAGGGAAAGCGCATAGGGAAGTGGGCGATTGTTGGAGCCGGGGCCGTGGTCATCCATGATGTACCCCCTTACTCGACGGTGGCTGGAGTTCCGGCTACGGTAATCAAAACCCGGCAGGCAGCCGCGATAGAGGTAAATATAGAGGAAAATAGTGAAAGCAGGTCAATGGTTGTTGGAGAACTGTTGTTGGAGAAAGCCAAGGAGAAGCATCGATCATGGTAAAAGTCAAGCCGGTTGCAGGGACAAGATCAGCATCAGGCCGCATCTATCTTTCTCCTCCGCACATAGGGGAAGCGGAAAAGGAGTTTGTTCTCGAAGCCTTTGAAACGAATTGGATCGCACCGATAGGGCCGCATGTGGATGCCTTCGAGCGCGAGTTCTGTGAGGTAACAGGATGCAGGCATGCGGCAGCCGTAATCTCGGGTACAGCCGCTCTGCACCTTGCCCTCCAGTTAATCGGCGTCCGTCCGGGTGATGAGGTTCTCTGCTCTACCCTGACTTTTATTGCCAGTGCCTCGCCTGTTACCTACCTTGGGGCCAGGCCATTTTTTATCGACAGCGACCGGACATCCTGGAACATGGATCCGGAGCTTTTGACTGATGAGCTGAAAGAGCGGGCCCGCAGAAACCGGCTGCCCAAAGCTGTGGTTCTGGTCCACCTGTTCGGCCAGAGTGCGGACATTGACCCTATTCTTGCGGCCTGTAACCGTTATGGCGTACCGCTGATCGAAGATGCCGCCGAAGCCCTGGGAGCCACATATCAGGGACGATCTCCCGGCACCTTCGGCCTGGCCGGGGTGTATTCCTTTAACGGCAATAAGATTATTACGACTTCAGGCGGGGGCATGCTCGTTTCGGATGATGAGGAACTGGTGTCAAGAGCCCGGTTTCTGGCTACCCAGGCAAGGGATCCGGCCCCGCATTACGAGCATTCGGTTATCGGCTATAATTACCGGCTCAGCAATGTGCTGGCTGGAATCGGCCGGGGGCAGCTTCGTGCCCTGCACGAGCGGATCGAGACCAGACGCCGCAATTACCAGTTTTATCAGGCCGGCCTGGCTGATGCTGACGGGATTGAATTCATGCCGGAAGCTCCCTTCGGCAAGTGTACGCGCTGGCTCACCTGCCTGACCATAGACCCCGAAAGATTCGGTGCGGACAGGGATGGAATTCTTGCCGCACTTGGCAGGGAGAATATCGAAGCCAGGCCGATCTGGAAGCCCCTCCACCTTCAGCCAGCCTTCAGGGGTTGCACGTGCCGGGGCGGAGCTGTAGCTGAAGACCTCTTTAACCGTGGCCTCTGCCTCCCCTCAGGATCAAACCTGACCAGTGATGACCTTGAGCGGATCGTCGGCGTTATCCTGAGCTGTCGGCAGGGAAAGAGAGAGCCCTGGAATAGAATACGGTATCATGAAAAAAAACCTAATTGAGGGAAGACAGGGGGGCATGTATGGATGTTGTAATCCTGTGCGGTGGTTTTGGCACACGCCTTCGCGAAGAAACTGAGTTTCGTCCCAAACCAATGGTCAATATCGGCACTCGCCCGATCCTCTGGCACATCATGAAACATTATGCTTATTATGGCCATAAAAGCTTCATACTTGCCTTAGGCTATAAGGGTACAATGATCAAAGATTACTTCTTCCATTATGAGATCATGAATAATGATGTAACTCTTGCCCTGGGAAATCCTGAAAAGACCCGCATTCATCAATCTCACGAGGAAAATGGATGGACGGTTACTCTTGCAGATACGGGTAATGATGCACTCAAGGGCGCTCGTTTAAAAAGAGTAGAAAAATATATAACAGATAACGAGTTCATGATGACGTACGGTGATGGTCTGGCTGACATAAATATTGACGATCTTGTGGCTTTTCACCACCGTCATGGAAAACTGGCTACCGTAACGGGTATCAAAGCTACTTCGCGCTTTGGAGAGCTCAAGGTTAAAGGAAACCAGGCAATAGCTTTCCATGAAAAACCGGAAAATGGCAGCGGCCTTATCAGCGGTGGATTCTTCGTTTTTAACAGACGTATTTTTGATTATCTTCTGCCTGATGATAATTCTGATTTAGAGTGTGGCCCCCTGGAACAAATAGCACGGGAGGGAGAGCTTATGGTCTACGAGCATAAAGGATTTTGGGCCTGCATGGATACTCTCAGGGACATGGATTACCTGAATAATCTTTGGAAGGAAAACAGGGCCGCATGGAAGGTATGGTAACCGAAGCCTTTTGGAAAGGGAAACGGGTTCTCATCACCGGGCATACCGGTTTTAAGGGATCCTGGTTATCGCTCTGGCTCAAGATGCTGGGTGCCGAGGTCATAGGGTATTCCCTTTCTGCCCCGACAATCCCCAACCTGTATGAACTGGCCGGGGTAGAAAAGGGGATGATTTCCATCAAAGGTGATATCCGGGATCTCAATCATTTGAGAAAAGTGATCGAAACCCATCGGCCGGAAGTTGTTTTTCACCTGGCAGCCCAGTCCCTGGTGCGGCGCTCGTACCAGGACCCGATTGAAACTTATTTTACTAACGTTATGGGCACCGTTTACCTTTTAGAGGCTGTTCGCCGGGCAGGTAATCCGGGTGCTGTTATCAACGTGACAAGCGACAAATGCTATGAAAATAAAGAATGGCTCTGGGGATACCGGGAAGACGACCCTATGGGAGGATTTGACCCATATTCGAGCAGCAAAGGCTGTTCGGAAATAATAACCGCAGCCTTCAGGAACTCTTTCTTTCATCCGCAAAGGTTTGATCACCATGGTATCGCCCTGGCATCGGTGCGGGCAGGTAATGTCATCGGTGGAGGGGACTGGGCCCAGGATCGTTTACTCCCCGATATTATGAAAGCCCTTCTTGAAAAGCGCTCGTTTCGCATTCGCAGCCCTCAGGCCGTTCGTCCCTGGCAGCATGTATTAGAACCACTCAGCGGCTATCTCATACTGGCTGAAAAGCTTTATACCAATGGCCCGGAATATGCGGAAAGCTGGAACTTCGGGCCATCAGATGGTGATATCAAAACTGTATCCTGGATCGTGGAATATATCGGCCAAAGGTGGGGCCAGGGCATACGCTATGAATTGGATAATGCCCGTCACCCGCACGAGGCCAATTATTTAAAGCTTGATTATTCAAAAGCTAAAATGAGATTAGGATGGACACCGCGGTTGAGTATCGAGCAGGCCCTGGAGCTTACTCTGGACTGGTATCGAGCTTATCAAAGTGATCCGTCATCTGTTTGCAAACTTACGGAATCACAAATCAATCATTATCATTCTTTGGTGGTGAGGACATGGGAAACAAACAATGCCGTTTTTGTGCTCAGCCATTAAGGTATTCTTTTGTTGATTTGGGAATGTCTCCCCTTTCGAATGCTTATTTGAAGGAGGAAAATTTACAGGACATGGAGCGATTCTATCCGCTCCATGCCTACGTGTGTGAAAGCTGTTTTCTGGTTCAGTTGGAAGAATTTGAAAGCCCGGAAAATATTTTCCGTGAATACGCCTATCTTTCTTCTTATTCCGATACCTGGTTGAAGCACGCTCAAAACTACACGGAACTGATGATTCAGCGCTTTGGATTGAATCCCCCGCAGCTCGTAGTCGAGTTGGCCAGTAACGATGGTTATCTTCTTCAATATTTCAGGGAAAAGGGGTTCACTGTTTTGGGGGTGGAACCCGCAGTGAATGCAGCCAGGGTGGCGGAAGAAAAGGGGATCCCTACCGTGACCGGATTTTTCGGCGCAAAAGCGGCCAGGGAACTGACTGAGGAAGGCAAACAGGCTGATTTACTCGTGGGCAACAATGTGCTGGCCCATGTACCTGATCTCAATGATTTTGTAGAAGGAATGAATATTATCCTCAAACCTGCGGGCGTGATTACCCTGGAATTTCCTCACCTTGTGCAATTGATGGCAGGGAGGCAATTCGACACTATTTACCATGAACACTTCTCCTATTTTTCATTCACCACCGTGGAAAAGGTATTCGATGCTCATGGGCTTACCCTGTTTGATGTGGAAGAGCTGCCTACTCATGGCGGATCCCTGAGGATTTACGCCCGGCATAAGGAAGATACATCCAGGTCCTTAACCGAGCGGGTCGCCGGGTTAAAGCGCCGGGAGGAGGCTTTTGGCATAGCAGATCTAAACACTTATCAGAATTTTGCTGAAAGAGTAAAAGAAACAAAGCGGAAAATTCTCGATTTCTTCATTTCTGTCAAGGGAGAGGGCAAGCGGATCGCCGGTTATGGTGCTCCGGCCAAAGGCAATACCCTTCTCAACTATTGCGGAATAGGCACCGATTTTTTAGATTATACCGTGGACCGCAGCCCTCATAAGCAGGGTCACTTCCTGCCGGGTACTCATATTCCCGTTGAACACCCGGACAAGGTAAGAGAAACAAAACCGGATTATCTGGTCATTCTTCCCTGGAATCTCAAGGATGAGATCATGACCCAGATGAATTCCATTCGAGACTGGGGCGGTAAGTTCGTGGTACTGATACCGGAAGTGGAAGTAATTTCATGAAGTTCACGGAAACGAAGTTAAAGAACGCCTATGTTATTGAGATTGAACCCATACGAGACGAACGGGGTTTCTTCGCCCGGAGCTGGTGTAAAGAAGAGTTTGAAAAACAGGGGATCGATTTTACGATCGTTCAGTGCAACATTTCATATAACGAAAAGAAAGGCACACTTCGGGGGATGCATTATCAGATACCTCCTCATGAAGAAGGCAAGCTGGTATGCTGCACGAGGGGTGCCATCTACGATGTGATTATTGATCTGCGGCCGCTTTCCCCCACATATGGGCAATGGGATGCTGTTAAGCTCCATGCTGAACATCATACCATGGTATATATTCCGAAAGGTTGTGCCCATGGTTTTCAAACCCTGGAGGACAAAACCGAGGTTTTTTATCAGATGTCTGAGTTTTATTATCCGGAATGTGCAAGAGGAATAAGGTGGGATGATCCATCGTTTATGATTAACTGGCCATGGACAAAAAAACGAACTATTTCTAAAAAAGATATAAATTATCCTTTGTTTGAGGATCCCTTATGAAACCCAAAAATAAAGTACTAATCGCTGGAATTGGAGGTGCCTCTTTAGGTACAGAGATATTGAAATGTCTCCTATTGACCGGACGTTATCAAGTTTTTGGGTGCGACATTTCTGAATTCGCTTATGGACATTATCAAGAGGGATTCAATAAGACTTTTTTAGCTACCCCCCACGACTATATTGAATCGGTGCTAGAGATATGTTCCAAAGCAGATGTGGATTTTATAGTTCCTGGCGGGGAAGAGCCTATGGCCTTACTCAGTACATCTGCTAATATATTTACAGATAAAGGAATCCATTTGGCAATCAATTCGCCGGCAATTATAGAGAATTTTTCTAATAAGAAAACCACTTTTGAAATTTTATCCCAACTCGGTTTCCAATTGCCCTTAACTAAGGTTGTCACAGAAATCAGTGACCTGGATGAAATGCCTTTCCCTTCTATAGTGAAACCGGCTACTGGTTCAGGAGGAAGTAGTTTTGTTTTTCTGGCTGCCAACAAAACTGAAGCGGCAATTTATACCCAATATCTTCTTAAAAATGGGAAAACCCCCTTGATACAAGAATACATTCCTGAAGATGAAGGGGAATTTACTGTAGGAGTTCTTTCACTTCCAAATAAAGAATTGGTCTGTTCAATCGCTTTAAAGCGTGTATTTAACGTTAAATTGTCAATATCTTCTAAGACAAAGAGCGGATTAATTTCTAGTGGATATAGTCAAGGTCTTATCGATGATTTTCCAGAGGTACGGATGATAGCTGAGAAGATTGCTGCTGCAATACAAAGTAGCGGCCCGCTAAATATCCAAGGCCGACTAAAGAATGGTGTTTTGATCCCATTTGAGCTCAACCCCCGGTTTTCGGCTTCCACTTATTTACGGGCCATGGCGGGAATCAATGAAGTAGATATTTATTTACAATATGTTGCTACTGGTCATATTGAGAAGCCTTTAGAAATTCGTAAAGGGTACTATTTTAGGAGCCTGACTGAGGTTTGTGTTGATAAGGGAAAGATCAAAAATGATTAAATGGATAACAGATAGATTAGGTACATCTGCTAAAATAGATGCGGTTGAACACCCAAACATTCATATTGTCGATGTTCGAGACATGGTTGATAAGCTAGGTAATTCTATCGATGAGGTTAAGAAAAAGATTGAGGAGGTTATCAATCCTTTAAACCAGGGGAAAAGAGTTGTTATTTGTTGTGATTATGGTATGTCGCGAAGCAATGCAATTGCTGCTGGCGCATTGGCAAAAATTTCACATATATCCTTTAATGAAGCAGTAGGCAAAGTTATGTCAGCTACATCTGAAAAGGCAATCAAGATTGAAGTTCTCTCTGTTATACGTAAAGCCCTTGAAAATGCTGTACCTGATAATACAAATAATAACCCGTTCTTAAAAAAGAGTATTTTCATGACCGGACGTTCTGGGTTTATTGGTACTTCTTTGCTTCCTTATCTTCAAACCTGCCACAAAATATTTGCTCCTGAACGGGAGAAACTAGACCTTATAAAGGGGCCGGTTGAGTTAGACCTTATGGTTAAGGAAGAAGGCATCGATACAATAGTGCACTTAGCAAATCCGCGTATTTACACCTCTCATGAAGCAATGGGAGAAACCCTGCTATTGCTGAAAAATGTCCTTGACGTTTGTCGTGAAAATAAAGTCAAATTGATTTACCCCTCTAGTTGGGAAGTATATTCAGGATATCGATCGAAGTATTTGTTGGCAGCAGAGTCTTTGCCATCTTTTCCCAAGGGAACTTATGGAGAAACCAAGTATCTTTGCGAAACATTGATCAAACAGTATCAACAACTGTATGGTATTGATTATGTTATATTACGCTTTAGCCCAATCTATGGTTTAGGCAGTGATAGACCAAAATTTATATATAATTTTTTGGAAAAGGCCATTCACAATGCTGAAATCACAACACATAAATATATGAATGGCTTTCCTACATTAGACCTTCTTTATATTGATGATGCTATTTCTGCTTTAGTTAAGGTTATTGAGACAAACTATATCGGTTTTTTAAATTTTGGTACTAGTACAGGAACATCGACGACCGAAGTTGCCCAACTTATCATCAAGGAATTAGGCTCAAAAAGTATAGTCAAGCACAGGGAAATCGAAGATTTTGCTCCAAACATTGTGATGGATACTACGCGAGCAAGAACAGAGATTGGATGGCAACCTAAGATCAGAATTGAAGAGGGCCTTCAACAGATTATAAGTGGTTTCTGCAGAAAATATAAAAGGGGATATCTGAATGGAAAATGAAATAAGCAAGGGAGGCTCTAACGGAAGAATAAAGATGACAAATAAATCCAGTGAGCAATACTCGATGCTAAATCCAACACAACAGACTGAGAAAGATTTTGAATACGCCAAAGGCATGGATCATTATTATGCGAGTAGTCTTGGCACCAATATGGACAAGCTGCGACACTTCAATAAGTATGTACCGAGGCAGACGCTCAGTATGTTTCTCGCCAAACATGCCCTATTTCAGCGAGTAATCGGTATTCACGGCCATATTATCGAATGTGGCGTATATCTCGGCGGTGGCTTAATGACTTGGGCGCAACTCAGCGCAATCTATGAGCCTGTTAACCATGTCAGGCGTGTGGTTGGTTTTGATACATTCACAGGTTTTGTCAATATACATGATAAGGACAAAAGTGAAAATAACCTTAAGTACTCGGTTGAAGGCGGACTGGCTACCAATGCATATGACGACCTTCAGGAATGCATCCGGCTGTACGATTTGAACCGCCATATCGGGCATATTCCACGGGTCGAGTTGGCAGTAGGCGATGCTATACAAACGATCCCTGAGTACGTACAGAGAAACCCGCATTTGGTCATTGCCTTGCTCTATCTTGATTTTGACCTGTATGAACCAACCAAAGTCGCTATCGAAACTTTTTTGCCTCGGATGCCCAAGGGGGCAGTATTGGCCTTTGATGAGTTGAACCAGGCATCCTGGCCAGGCGAAACTTTGGCCGTTTTAGAAACAGTCGGCCTGCGTAATCTCCGGATTGAAAGATTTCCATTCACATCGGCACTTTCATTCGCTATTCTTGAATGATGAATGGAAAGTAACTCGACTTAGGAAATGTTACAATGGAAATATGCTTCCCATCACTGTGGCACTAAAGATGAATACCCAAGATGCATAAGAGACTAATTATGGAACGAATTTCCGTATCTGGACCTTGGATTACGCAAAAGGAAATCGACTATGTCACCGAGGCAGTGACTAATGCATGGTACGGCAATGCCAATGTCTATCACGAGCGGTTTGAAAAAGCCTTTCGGGATTATTTAGGAGTTCGCTTTGCCATTGCCCTGCCTTCTTGCACTTCAGCGATACATCTCTCATTATTGGCACTTGGGATAGGATCGGGAGATGAGGTGATTGTCCCGGATGTGACATGGATCGCTTCATCGGCCCCCATTACCTATGTCGGGGCAAGGCCGGTTTTTGCTGACGTCGATCCCAAGACCTGGTGTTTATCTGCTGATTCATTCGAGAAATGCATAACGCCAAAGACCAGGGCAGTAATTCCAGTTGATTTGTACGGCAACATGCCGGATATGGACGCTATTCAAGGCATAGCAAGGCGATATGGCATAGCGATTATCGAAGATGCGGCAGAGGCGATAGGCTCCGAATACAAAGGGAAAAAGGCAGGTAGTTTTGGAGACTCAGGCGTTTTCAGTTTCCATGGTTCCAAAACTCTTACTACCTGCGAAGGTGGAATGCTGGTCACTGATCGGGAGGATATTTACCATCGTGCACTCGTACTGCGGGACCACGGTCGCAATCCGGGCGACAAGATGTTCAGGAATACGGAAGTGGCTTATAAATACAAAATGAGCAGTATGCAGGCAGCACTCGGTCTCGCTCAATTGGAGCGCATCGAAGAACTGGTTTTCCTAAAACGCCAAATTTTTGCCTGGTATAAAAAAGAATTAGATGGCCTTGGAGGGATAACCCTTAACTACGAAGCATCCAACACAAAAAATACCTATTGGATGATCACCGTAATCCTCGACAAAAAGTTCAGAAAAGATAAAAATCAGCTAATGGAGTTAATGAGTGAAAAAAATATCGATTGTCGCCCTTTCTTCCATCCTCTAAGTTCCCTTCCTGCCTATGAAAATTTTGAGCAGGCTCAACAGGCCCGTATCCGTAATAAAGTCAGCTATCAAATCAGTCCGTATGGGATAAATCTCCCATCTGGCATGGATATGACCGAAGTGAAGGTCAGATACGTTTGTGATGTCCTGAAGAGCATTTTACAGTAACTCAAGCAGTGCTTAAGAAATATGTCTCCAATAAAACAAAATATCATAGCAAATTTTGGAGGTAAAGCTATTTCTGCTTTGCTGTCTCTGGTTCTTGTACCTCTGTACATAAAGTTTATGGGCATTGAGGCTTATGGACTGGTGAGTATTTGTTCATCTTTGGAAGCTTTTTCTAATCTGTTTGATATGGGCATGAGCGCAACCATGAATAGGGAATTGGCAAGGCTTTCGGTAATGCCGGATAAAGCCCATGAGATGCGTTGCACGGTTCGAACACTGGAAATTATATATTGGAGCATTGCCATTTTTGTTGGTTTGGCAGTGGTTAGCCTTGCAAGACTTATTGCCTATTACTGGATTAAGGGAGTGGATTTGTCACCCGTGGCAGTCCAACAAGCAATAATGATCATGGGCGGAGTAATAGCTTTCCGATGGCCTCTCACTTTTTATTCAGGCGGTCTTCATGGTCTTCAAAAGCAGGTGTTATTAAATGGCATAGATGTTGGCATCGCTATTTTGCGTGGACTTGGTGCCGTTCTTATCCTCTGGAAGATTTCCCCTACTATACAGGCATTTTTTACCTGGCAGATTTTCACAGAAATGATTCACTCTTTTATGATGGCTGTCTTTTTATGGCGCAACTTGCCTAAAAGTGGTCATCGTCCTCATTTTCAGAAAAAATCATTGCATCGTGTCTGGCGTTTTGCGGCAGGAATGTCCGGCATTTCTATCACATCCATTATTCTTATTCAAATGGACAAGGTTATTTTGAGCAAGGTATTGCCTTTGAAAATGTTTGGGTACTATACTCTCGCTTCAGTTATGGCAAGCACCCTATATAAATTTATCACCCCTATTTCCAATGCTGTGTTCCCTCGATTTTCTCAATTGGTAAGCCTGCATGATCAAGACAGATTGAAAGAATTATACCACAAAGGCTGCCAATTTATGTCGGTAATGATCCTGCCGGCTGCGATAGTGGTATCACTTTTTTCTTCAGAGCTCTTGCTTCTCTGGACGGGTAATCCAGGAATCGCAGCAAACGCGCATAGCATTCTCAGCCTTCTGATCATAGGCACTGCCCTTAACGGATTAATGAATCTTCCCTATGACCTCCAAATAGCCAATGCATGGACAAAACTTGCATTGTATACAAATATCATTGCATCCGTTGTATTTGTTCCCATGATTTACTTTCTTGCCACTCATTATGGCGCAGCCGGAGCAGCAAGTACCTGGGTTATCCTTAATACCGCTTATGCGTTTATTTGTATTCCGATTATGCATTCACGCTTGCTTAAAGGGGAACAATGGCGATGGTATCTTAGTGATGTGGGAATGCCCCTCTTGGCTGCTCTATGTATAGCATCACTATGGCGACTATTTGCTCCAAATGGATTGTCGAGATATATGATGTTTATTCATCTAGTTGGCGTTTCAATCACTACTTTGTTTACATCAGCTATATTCGCCTCTTTCACCCGTTCCTGGATTATTCAAAGAGTGATTAAGCTTAATAAGATGTATTATGGAGGAGCATCAATTGCAGGATAGTGATCATACACCCCAGGTCAGCATTGGCATGCCAGTGTATAATGGAGAAAAATTTATAGGAAAGGCTCTTGACTCTCTTCTTCGCCAAACATTTACTGATTTTGAGTTGATTATTTCAGATAATGCTTCGACTGATGGGACAGAGGGGATATGCAGGCATTATGTTGCAAAGGATTCAAGGATTCGATATTGCCGACAATCACAGAACAAAGGGGGGAGTTGGAATTTTAACTTCGTTTTACACGAAGCCCAATGCGATTACTTTATGTGGGCAGCATGTGATGATTCCTGGGACAAAAATTTCATAAAAGATTGCGTTAATTTTATGGATAATCATACTGATATAGGGATTGTGTTTAGTAAGTTTTGGGTAACATCCAGGATGTATCCAATTATTAAAATGAAACGATTTCCTAATATGTCTTTTCTGTGTAATGAAGATCCATTCATCCGCGTTGCTAAGTATATAGAGCTTGAAGAAGCTACGTATAAGTCCAATGTGATATACGGCCTTTGGAGGAGAAGTATTGCAAAACAAACAATCGATGCCTTTGATGGTATGAAAGTAGATAACGAGACGCCCTATATAGTTTTCTTTCTAACCAGGCATAAATGTTTTCAAATACCTCGTATCCTTTTCTATAAAACATATAAAATGTTTCCTCCCGGACATTGGTTGGGTACCTTTTTATACAAGTCTGTTAGTCAGTGGAGGTATGGCCACTTAAGAAGAGATAACTGCATTAAACGTTTGGAAAGGCATTTTGAGGTACTACAGATGGCCATTAAAAGGGCTGGGGTATGGGATAATAACTACGAGAACATGCTCAATGAGAACTATGCACGAGCAATGAAATGGCTTTGAAAAGTATAACGCCACAAGTTATAGTAAAATATATGGAAAGACAATAAATGAAAGAAAAGATTAAGCATCAATTAAGAATCCCATACAGCATAATGGTACTATTGGGTTTTGATCCTCGTAAAACAATCCATGCTATAAGAAACTTGCCATTCTATTTGTATGATCTTAAGATCTTAAAAAACCAGCAAGCTTTTACCAAGAATTCTTTTCCATTTGGAAAGTTTTACCCCATTTTTGAAGAAAGGACTATGGAAAGCGGTTCAGCCAAGGGACATTACTTTCATCAGGATTTGTTAGTTGCCAGAAGAATTTCCTTAAACAAC
Organism: bacterium; assembly: GCA_040755755.1. Classification (NCBI taxonomy): domain Bacteria; species bacterium. The sequence continues at coordinate 50,120 of JBFLZW010000044.1, forward strand.
CCGAAAATCCACGTAGATGTTGGTTCTCGAGTTGATGGGTTTACTGCTCACGTAGCTTCATTTCGATCAATTGAAGTAATTGATATTCGTCCGCTATCAAGCCACATACCAAACGTCCATTTTATGCAGGCCGATTTAACAAAAAACCTTGAAAAGGATTTAATTGACTATTGCGATTCATTATCATGCCTGCACGCAATAGAACATTTCGGGTTAGGAAGGTATGGAGATCCGGTTAATTACGATGGACATCTTATCGGATTAAAAAACCTATACAGAATTCTCAAGCGATACGGGAAATTATACATCTCTGTCCCGATTGGTCCACAGCGGATTGAATTTAATGCACACAGGGTTTTTTCAATCGTTTATTTGCTCGAATTATTCGTCGGTAAATACCAAATCGACCGCTTTTCATTTGTTGATGATAGAGGGGACTTGCATGAAAACGTTACACTGACCGACGATGGAATTGAGAATAATTTTGGGTGCAACTATGGATGCGGCATCTTTGAGATGACAAAGCTATGAACTGAGATATTTCCATGGTTAATAGAAAGGAATATCCTCATGGTGTGCAAGTACACCAAATTAGATGATTGGGTAAAAGAGCTGATTGTTGATCCTCTCAGCAAAGAGCCTCTCTCTATTAAAAACACTGGAGACTACTTAATAGCACCTTATGGTCGGCAATACCCGATTGTAAACGGTATTTATGACTTGCGCCTCTTAAATAACAAAACAACAAAAGATCAAAAAACATGGAAGAAGGGGCAGGTTTGGTTTGAACGCTGTACCCATAGCCTTGCAGCACATGATCTTGAACAAGATTATGTAGCTCAAATCAATGGGGTGAGGGAGGTCTATGAAAATATCCCTATAACCGGTCGATGTCTCGATGTCGGAGGAAATGATGGCCGTCTTCGTGCATTTCTCGACCGCAATCAGCAATATGTTTCTTGCGATCCTTTTTTGGGTGTATTTGATAACATTGAAAGCAGGAAAAGTTTACTTAAGGCATATCCGTTTCTGAAAGATCCTGTAAACTTTATTTGTTGTGATGCCGAGCATTTGCCTTTTCGATCATCCTCATTTGAAACTGTTCATATGCGCTCTGTGATAGATCACTTTCTCAATCCAGAATTATCTCTGAATGAAGCCTACAGGGTATTAACAGATAATGGTATTTTGATTGTAGGCTTATATGTTCGTGGAGGGAAAACAGGTAAGGTTGATTTAATAACACAGTTCAAGGAGATTGTCAGAGCAGTTCTTCCTCTTATTGGAATAAATAACCATTCCGATCATCATATATGGCATCCAACATATACCGAGTTGACAAATTTAATAAATGAATGTGGTTTCTCTATATCCAAGGTACACTGGCAAAAGGCTCATGACGCAGTGTGTTATATAGAAGCGAAAAAACGGCTGGGCACATATGCAATGGTAACCTGACATTGTCGAGTTAATAGCTATAAGAAATAAGTCTGGTTGCCAGAGTTTCCTAAAAATTAACCTGCTTATTAATTCTCATGAAAAATAGAATGAAAAATAGAAAATTATTTTTTTATATATTTATAATATATTTAATATTAACATTATTATTTTGGGTTCAAGATAAACAAGCTGGCATTTTATTTGCCATATTATCTCCAGTATCAGGCTTATTTCTGTTCATAGCGATCCGTGAAAAAGGTATAACAATTTCAATATTCACGCTATTTTTCTTTTTAGCTCATGGCATAGAGCCTGCCTTTTTTTTCTTAGATAAAGAGAACTATACTTACTATGGCTGGGGCGCAGTAAAAAATTTTAATTTTGAGGTGCTTGAGTTTTTAAATATATACATTTTAGTATATATTTTGATGGCTTCCATATTAATTTTTTTTATAGGATTAAGGAAAATTTTATTTCCTTTGGATAAATCGTTATCTTCTTGCAATATAACAAAAATAGATGATATACTTAACATAAACAATAATATACAAAAAAAAATTTTATTCCAAATTTTATTGATAATATTTATATCGTTAGTAATACCGATAAGTATTGCCATGTTTAATAATCAAATAGGAATTCTTGGCTTACCTCAACATAGGCTTCCATTTAAATTGACAGGGGCACTTTATTTTTTCAGAAGCTTGCTCGTCCCAGTTATAATTTTTTATTTGTACGGGAAATCAAATAGATCAACATTATTAAATCTGATTGTATTAATCTGTGCTCTAATTGCCGGTCTTTCTGGAGTAAGTCGTTCCACTCTAATATTTATCACCTTGCCGACATTATTTTATGCTTTTAAAGATAGACAGTACATTAGATTAGTTATCATATTTATTTTTATTTCAATCGGATATGAGGTTATAACTTCTTCAAGACTCATTGTATATTATTCTTATAGCGGAATAAATTTTTTTGACTTAATTTTTAGCCCAGAACTCCTCCGTAACATTACCTGGGATATTCCTTTGAAAATATTTAATAATATTTGCGGCAGGTTATGCGGTGCGCAGAATGTTGTATTGGCCTATCAGTATGTTATTGATGGTCGAATTTCTGCTATAATTAAGTACTTTTCTCTTCAAAGAGTAATAAAAGACGAAGCATTAGAATTTTATGGCTTCATTTTGCCCCCCAATATGGCTATAGGCGTCGGTATAGGATTCATTCCTATGTTAATATTGCTAGCAAATAAAAATATCTTTGTATTGATCTTATTAGGGTTAATTACCGCTTTTTTATTATTTTTAGCTGAATGGATGGTAAGAAAGCTTTTATCATTCAAAAATAACCTCTCTTTCTTAGCTTACCCATTAAGCTTTTTGATTGTTTATACACTTATTTCTTCGTTATCGAGCATATTTTATTCTTTTTTACTCATCTCTATCATGATCAATATCTTCCAGCACGTAAGACGTCCTTCATAAGAGTACAAAATAGTATTAGAGACGGGAGGTTAACATGCTCAATAAAATCTTCAATTTTAATCAACATAACCGTGACCAGTGGGTAGCGCGAAAGGCTAAGGAGATTCCTGTTGGAGCTAGGGTACTGGATGCTGGAGCAGGGGGGGGACGATATAGGTATTTATTCTCTCATTGCGATTATAAAACACAGGATTTTTGTCAGTTGCCAGGTTATAAATATGGAGAAATGGATTATATTTGTGACATAATCGATATTCCCGTCTCAGATGAATCCTTTGATATTATCTTGTGCACTGAAGTTCTTGAGCACGTACCAGAACCAATCAAGGTGATCGAAGAATTCTCTCGAATTTTACGGCAAGGGGGCAGACTTTTATTGAGTGCACCCCTGGGATGCGGAATCCATCAGCAGCCTTACATTTTCTACGGAGGGTATACACCCTTCTGGTTTGATCGTTTTTTCCCTAAATATAGCTTAAAGCTTATGGAAATTACCCCAAATGGAGGTTTTTTTAAACACTACGGGCAGGAGTCGACGCGATTTTTAACGATCTTGTTTCCAGATAATACATCATCATCTGCCAGGATATTAACCCTGCCATTAAAAGTTATGCTGGCCTGTTATTTCCGCGTGTTGATGCCGTTTGTTTGCCATTATTTAGACAGAATGGACCTAAATCATCATTTTACTGTTGAATATTTTGTCGAAGCGATTAAGAGAGGATGAAAAGTATAGGAGTAATAGAGATAGTGTCTTGTCTGTTTATCCTGAAGAACAAAAAAACTTGATCAGCAAGGTATAAGGGATTGGAAAATGAAAGATCGTAAAAACATTCTGTTAATGACATCCCCTGCTCCGAAATTTTCTCCTTTTTCAACCAAAGAAAAAAAGCCTCCTCTCGGATTAGGTTTTTTAATGGCTGTATTGAAAAAGGATGGTCATGTTATACACTTTAGCGATGAATACTTACGGCGTTCAAATAGTATAGAATCGGATTACTTACAGAAAAATAATATCGATTATGTTGGAATATATTCAAATACAGTATGTTTTAGTGAGACAGTTAAACTTCTTGATAAAATTCAAAAACTAAGAATAGAAAAGAAATGGAAAGGAAAACTTATTGTCGGTGGACCGCATCCTTCGCTCATGCCACATGATTTCCCAGATTATGTAGATCATATCGTTATAGGAGAGGGTGAAAAAAAGATAATAAATATTGTTGAAGAACAGGAAAAAGATAGAATCCTTTATGGAGAAAGAATAGAAGATCTTGATTCATTGCCGAGGCCTGCTTGGGAAGAATTTATAAAATTACCTTATAATTGGACAGATAACTTTGTAAATTCTCACTCTGTCTTTACGCTAAATACAAGCAGAGGCTGCCCTTTTGGCTGCAAATTCTGTTCTGTTAAAGGCATATGGGGAAAGACATACAGAACAATGTCCCCTGCAAGGGTGTTTGAAGATATGATTTTTCTCAAAAAAAATTATAACGCAAAATGCATCTATTTCAGGGAAGATAATTTCACTTTGAATAAAAAGAGAATTATAGAACTATGTAATCTTCTTATCAAGAACAATCAAAAAATTGATTGGCTATGTGAGACAAGGGCGGATAGTCTGCAGGATTTTGAATATGTTGACTTGATGGCGAGATCCGGGTGTAAGGTATTCTATATTGGAGTTGAAAGTGGCAGTCAAAGGATGCTTGATTTCGTAAAAAAAGGGGAAACAATTCAACAATTCATAAATGCCTTTGACAATGCACGTAGAGCAGGTATCAAAACATATGCTAGTTTCATATTTGGGCTGCCTACAGAGACCAATGAGGATATTAAATTAACCAAGCAGTTGATAAAAAGAATAAAACCAGACTTTGTCGGGAAAAATGTATTTGTTGGCTTACCTGGGTCCGAACTTTATCAGTATGCAAAGGACCATAAAATGTACGAATATGAAGATGAGAAAGGATTATTATTTTTAAAAGGACATAACTCAAGAGTAAATAAATATTATCGATGCAATCCTTATTTTAAAATGCCGCCAACAGTTTCAAAATATGAATGCATTCTTTATGACTTGTGCATAGAACCTATCAGAAAGATCCTGAGATGCTGCATTAATATTGGTGTCTTACCCACTTTTCGGTAGATAGACTCTTAATTAAACAAATACCTGCGAGAACAGGTGGATTTCATAAACGGCTGAAAGGCGGCCATTTCAGATGCAGAAAGAATAGTATCAATGCCATCAATAAAGAATAGCCTCAAAAAAATTTCATTACTGTACGCCATTAATAAATATTGGAAGGCAACCCTTTGTAATCGTCGCTATGTCTCTTTACAGGCATATTATAAAAAATTAGCTGCCCGAAAAAAAATTTATTACCGAGAGGCTGATATCCCGTGTTTGGTAGCAGATATATTTGCTAGACGAAACTTCCATCCCATGCCAGTGCCCAAAGGGGAATTAAGGATACTTTATGTGGGCACTGTTGCTGGTCAGGATTTTGGAGGAATTATCCAGGGCCTGAGAAAGTTTGGAAAGGTTACCCCCTTTACACACAAATCGGGTAAATATGGCCAGTATTATGGAAGCATAGGAAAGGATAAGAGAAGGGAAAACGGCACCCGGCTGTTAGAAATGGTTCAAGAAGCTCAAAAGACAGACCCTTTTCACCTTGTAATTGGACAGATGTGGGCTTATTCCATGTCTCCAGATGCACTTCAAAGAGTCCGCCATCTTGGTATCCCCGTTGTTAATATCTCAATGGATGATCGGCATGCCTTTTATGGCAAACGGATCAATGGATGTTGGTCAGGCACTGCTGGCCTTATCGGCGCTATTGATCTTGTCTGCACTGCTGCGAAAGAATGTTGTCTGTGGTATCTGGCAGAAGGATGTCCCGCCATTTACTTGCCCGAAGCAAGTGACCCAGAGTTATTCAGACCCCTCTCTGAACCAAAACAATACGATGTTTGCTTTGTAGGGGCGAATTATGGAATACGGAGTAAGATTGTAAAGGCAATAGAAAAAAAAGGGGTACATGTTACCCGCTATGGAAATGGCTGGCCAAACGGAAGAATAGATATAGAAAAAATACCCGGACTTTTTGCCCGATCCCGAATTATTCTGGGAGTTGGAACTATTGGTTATTGCTCAGATTTTTATGCCTTAAAGCTGCGGGACTTTGATGGACCTATGTCAGGAAGTCTCTATCTCACCCATGACAATCCTGATCTGTATGAACTGTTTGATGTTGGCCGTGAGATTGTAACCTACCGTACCCCTGATGAATGCGTTGATAAGGTACTCTATTATCTTCACCACTTAGATGAAGCCCTGGCAATAGGAGAGGCTGGCAGGAAAAAGGCGGTCAGGGAACACACGTGGGAGAAGAGATTTGAAAAGATGTTAAAAGTTATCGGTCTAAGATAGGTGTAGATCTCGTTTCCTTAACCGGTCCATAACCGAGTGACAGGAGTATGCTAATGACGACTATCTCTGTTATTATGTCCGCGCATAATGAATGTGATTATATAGGTGCAGCTATCCGAAGTATTCAGCAACAGGACATGAGTGACTGGGAACTCATAATAATAGATGACGGTTCTACAGATAATACCTATAATACCATAAAGCACCTGCCTGAAAAGGATCCACGCATCAAACTGATGAGAAATATCCATAATCTTGGTTTGGCTGCTAGCCTCAATAAGGCTCTTGCCAATGCCAGAGGCCAGTTCATTGCACGTATGGACGGAGATGATGTGAGCCTACCCACGAGGTTTAGCCATCAGTTGTCATTTCTCCAAGAACATCCGGACATAGATGTTCTTGGAGCAGGAATGATAGAAATTGATTCGAGGGGGCACCCCATACGCGAAACCTATTGTCCAGAAAAGCACGAAGAAATCATATCCCATATTTATAAGGAGTGTCCTTTCATCCACCCAACAGTCATAGCCCGCCGTGAATTCTTCGACACATTGGGCGGATACAATAAGACCCTCCGTCGAGCACAGGACTATGATTTATGGCTTCGTGGGTATAAGCAATTCAGGTATCACAACCTACAGATGCCCTTAATTTATTATCGCCGATCGGCTTCAGATTATCGGAGTTCGGCGTATTCATCATATGTTTTATGGCGCGCAGTCAAGCGTGATAAACGGCTTCTTAGCCACGGCTGGTATGCTTTGCGCCCTCTGCTGGCAGCATTACTTATGACTGTCCAAAGGAAAACATTCCAGACCAGGGAGTAAAAGCTTGAATTTTGGAAAAGATCGATCAGATTGAGCCATCGAGGGGATAGATTGAATGAACTGTATTGTAGCTATTGAAGAGCGATTTACGCTTCGCGATGGGAAGCCTGCTTCCCCTGGTTATTCATACGAACGGTTCTGGAGGCGCTATTTAGAGGTTTTTGAGTCTGTAATTGTTGTAGGGCGGTTGTCTCATAGAGAAGATCTATCTGCTGTTCCCATAGAGGGGAAAGGGGTCAGATTTTTCCCTCTGCCAACCTATATTGGCCCTTGGCAATATTTGCAAAACCTTGCTGAACTTAAACGCAAAATTAAGCTATTGCTTAAACAAGAGCAGAAGGCAATATTGATTTTACGCTTGCCAGGGATTATCGGCGGATTGATATGGGGAGAGATCCATGGCACAGGACGACCATACGCCGTTGAAGTGGTTGGCGATCCTTTTGATGTGTTTGCGCCAGGTGTAGTGTCTCATCCTTTGCGGCCGTTTTTTCGGTGGTTATTTACCTGCCGTCTTAAGCAGCAGTGTATTGAGGCTTCTGCTGTCAGTTATGTGACTGAAGCGAGCCTGCAACGACGGTATCCTCCCTCGCCGGGTGCCTTTTCAACGTATTATTCGGATATTTACCTAAATAGTGCTTTTTTTGCCTCAACACCCAAAACTGTCTTAAAACGAAAAAAGGATTCTTATATCCTTATTACAGTTGGATCAATGGCTCAACTTTATAAAGGCCAGGATGTGTTGATCAAGGCGGTTGCAATGTGTGTGGCAAAGGAATTGGATCTGCACTTAGTTCTCATTGGAGATGGTCGCTATCGAAAGATCTTGGAAAAGCAATCCAAGGCTTCCGGACTAAGTGAACGGGTAAGTTTCCTTGGTCAGCTTCAGGCAGGTGAGAGTGTGCAGCGAGAGCTGGATCGTGCTGACCTTTTTATTCTACCATCCCGCACAGAAGGACTTCCCCGGGCCATGATCGAGGCAATGGCACGAGGGCTGCCATGTATTGGATCTGCTATAGGTGGCATTCCAGAGTTATTGCCACCAGAAGACCTTGTTTCGCCTGACGATGCAGCAGGTTTGGCTGGTAAGATTCAGGATGTGGTGACAAATCCCGAACGTATGGCTCACATGGCGGCCCGTAATCTCGAGAAGGCGCATGAGTATCGAGAAGAGATGCTGCGTAATCGGCGAGTTATGTTTTATCAAAAAACCAGGGAGATAGCTGAAAGATGGCTGGATGATGCTGTAAAGAAGTAACTCCCGCTACCCGGATAAAAAGCTGAAGAATGGTTGGCGGAAAAAAAGAAAAATGGCTCAACCATATTCATTGTGCTCAATAGCTTGATAACTAATTGATTGTATGGTAAAAATCTATTATTTCCTATTTCTATGAATTTTAGTTCCATATTTGGGGGGAAATGATAGATCATGATTCAACTTATAAATAAGATACTTGGGCTTAAAGAGTTTCGTGTTAACCGCGTTGAAGTTCTCAAAGATGAAATTGACATTTATATGGAGATAAAGGCAAAAAAGGGGCGCTGTCCACGATGCGGCAGTTGTAGTAAGAGTGTGCATCAGTATCATAAGAGAAAAGTAAGGGATTTGGATATATTGGGGAAGAAGTGTTACTTGATATTTGAAATCAGGCGGTTTGACTGTGATTTGTGTGGAAAGCCTTTCACTGAGCGGCTTCATTGCATTGATTTTGATAGTGAATATACTAAGCGGTTCGAAGAGTGGGTAGTAAAATTGTCCCGCAATAGTGCCTTGGAGCATGCAGGAGAGCTTCTGGATTTGACCTATGAGAGAGTAGAGGGGATATTCTTCAGGGCCATAAGCCGTGAGGTAGAAGCCAATAAGAGAAGGATCTTCAAGAAGATAGGCATTGATGAGATAAGTATGAAGAAGGGAAGAGGGCAGTATATTGTAATTATCAGTGATTTGAGTCGAGGCTGTGTCATGGGGGTCCTGGAAGATCGCAGTAAAGTCAAGGTCAAAGAATGGTTTCAAGGTTTGAGCACCAAGCAGCGAAGAAAGATCAGGTGGGTAGCCATTGATATGTGGGATGGCTACTTTTATGCGGTCAGAGAGGAAATCTGCCATGCAAAGATCGTCATTGATCGGTTCCATGTTCAGAAGGCCTTTGGCGAGCAGATTGACAAGGCTCGCCGGAGCATTCAAAGTAAGCTGAGTGAGGAGGACCGTAAGGAGTTGAAGGGGAGTAGGTGGATCATCCTGAAACCCAAGGAGAGCCTGACAGAGGAAGAGAAGGCTACTCTTGAGAGCATATGCCAGAAGTATCCGGAACTGAAACAGCTTTGTGATTTGAAAGAAGAGTTTCGGGATATTTATGAGAATAAGACTCTGAGTCCTATGAGCGCGCGGCAAGCGTTTGATAAGTGGCAAGAGAAGGTAAGGGCTTTGGGGATCGCAGTCCTGGATAACTTTCTGAATACTCTGAATAATTGGTATCGTTGGATCTTGAACTATTTTGGTATTCGCCTTACCAGTGGTGGCGTAGAAGGGATAAATACTAAGATTAAGTTGCTCAAGCGCACTGGATTTGGATTTAGGCGCTTTGACAAATTCCGGCTGAGAATCTTTGGAGCCTGTGGATAAATTTCCACATTCCATTATAAGGGATTTATCAGAAAATGAATAACTGAAGAATGCCAATTTAAAGTTATATCTCATATCATATACTGAAAAGTTAAATTTGTTGCCTTAAAATCAGATAATTTGTTCAAAAGGGGCCTCTGGAACCTTGAGAATTTTTATTACATTAGACTGTTTATCAAGTTGATGCACACTCAAAATGGTAGAGCCAGAAAAATTAAAGGTTCTCCATCTCGTTAAAACATCTACCGGCGCACAATGGGCCTTACGCCAAATGCGTGAGTTAGTAAGCTTAGGGATTGAGGTACACGCTGCACTTCCACCTGAAGGACCATTGGTAGATAAATATAGGGCAGTCGGGGTATTGGTTCATCCTCTCGAAACGGATTTTTCTTTTAAGGCCCCTGGCCGCAGTCTGAAAATATTATCTGATTTTCGCAAATTAGTAGCTCATATCACTCCAGATATTATCCATAGCCATTTCGTGATTGTGATAATCTAAAATTCCCCCATTTTAGGGGTTTGTGACAACGCAAAATTCCCCCACCCCTGACTGAAGTTTCCGGTATTATATGGGCAGAAAAAAACTAAAGACCATGATACCGGAGGCA